>SVNW01000041.1 GCA_015066745.1 Ruminococcus sp.
GGGAAGTATATGTTTGGGATCTGTTTCTTTTATCTTTTACTTTCAGACTAAATGCAATACTTGTACTTTCAAAGTAAATGCAACAAGTATTTATTTCCAAGGTGCATTTACTTTGAAAATTAATTTTTAACAAATTGATATTTTATTTGTATAAAAAAACTATTGACAACTCATAAAAATTATGATATAATATTAAAGCGTTGTTGATAAATAGCGTATGTTTATATGGAGAGGTGTCCGAGTGGTTTAAGGAGCTGGTCTTGAAAACCAGTGATCCCGCAAGGGACCGTGGGTTCGAATCCCACCCTCTCCGTTATTATTAAAAGATAAAAACCTTCGGTTTACGTTGATTGTAAATCGGAGGTTTTTTGTTAATTATTTTGCCAGTATATTTCCGTTTTCATCAATGATTGTATTCGGCTCTCGTTTTTGCGGTATATGTGCATCCGGTACATAGATATCCGTCATATATGCATCACCATTCTGAAGATTATGATTGTAAATTTCTCTTCTGTGCCTGTAACCATATTCATCGACGCCTTCTGCAATTATCTTAATACTGCTGTCACTGTCTGCTTTATAACGCTTTTCAGTATCGACCCTTCCATCTGATACATCTATGGTTTCAACTACCTTATTATCGATCATAAAAATAAGCTTATTATCTGACATTCCGGATCTACCGCAATGTCCGCTGACACTTCCTGTGCCATAAGAAAATTTTATACTAAAATATTCACCATCAAACTTTTGTTTGTGTACTCCAAACGATCCGCCTAAATATGTAAGACACGTTTCATAAAATGCATCGTAATCATCAGAAACTTTTTCCGTACTTTTTACTCCGCCGTCTTTGACAATAACACTTATCTGACCACATGAACTATCAAACAACGGTAAATTTTTCACTGCTGTGTATACATCATCATCTCTTGTCAGAGCTATTGTATCCTCTCCGATACGAACCGAAATACTTGTGTTTTCGGTAACTGTTTTTGGGATACATGTAATTTTTGTTTCAACGGTATTATCTTCAGTATTGATACTGTTAAACCTCAGCTCAAACTCATTTAAAATAGAATTTCCTTCTTCTACTTCACTTAATAATATCTCTACCTGGCGTTCAAGTCTGTTTATACGGGATAGAAGATTATTATTTGTAGTTTTGATGTTGGAATCTATTATTGAAAGTTTTGCCATTATCAAAATAAAAATAATTATAGTACCAACAAGCATCAACGTTTTTCCGACATTTTCTGCTGAAACCATTGAAATATGTGTCATGCTTTCATTACGTTTCAGCCTTTTGTTAATTTTCTTCTGATACACATTTGAATAAACCAGATACCCTATAAAAAATAAACCGATAATACCTATCATAATATAGCCTAACTGTATTTTCATTGCACTCATAAATGCCTCCTTATATTCCGAAAAAATCTTTAAACGAACTGTAATAACTTCGTGTTACATCAACCAGAGAACCATCAGACATTGTAAGAATGAACTTCATTGATATTGACGGTTTTATTCTTTTAACGTGCAGTCTTGCTATGATCGCGCAGTTACTGACACGGATAAATTTTGTATTATCAAGAATTGATGTCAGCTGATACAGTCGGTCCAATGCATAATAACATTCGCCGTCTGTGCTATGTATCACTACACTGTGACCAAAACTTTCGATAAATATTATCTCTTCCGATTTAAGTCTTAGTTTTTCCCCATTTTTGTTTTTCACCGCTATATATGAGGTAAATTTATCTTTTTGCGTAATAATAAATTCCGCCTCATCATCAATAACAAATCCTGCTGATAATAATTTCTTCTCCAGTTCCGAATAATATTCATCACTTACGTTCAGACGTATTTTCATAAAGTTCCTCCCTTCGACATATTTTGTTCTTGCAATTTTTATTATACACAAATAAAATTTTATTTCAATATATCATGCACAAATTGCATTTTCCTGTTCATAAAATGCAGTAAACCGCACCTGAAAAGATTTTTCAAGTACGGTTTACTGAATAACTTATTTTTTTATATAAAAAAAGTGGGGCATACGAATTATTTTAAGTTTTTTATAATATTTCTTCTTTTATTCTCACATATCACTAACGATATAGTCATCACTATAATAATTACTATACCGTACAATACTTTGCCTTCGCCAAGCAGATTGTATATATGCTTTTCAACATCACCAAATTCACAAAATGCCAAAAATACCGAAAACAAAATATACACTACAACAAAAAACTTATAATTAACGTTCTTGAAAAAACCATTATCAAAAACTTTCATTTTGTATGTGCAAAATATTGTCTGCATTAACAGCAATATACTTACCAGCATAAATCCGGCACCGGCAACTGTGGGATTTACTATATTTACAACACCGGCAACTATCATCAATATACTAAAAATATATGTATATCTTCTCATACTTAAATATGATTTGACAACCAAAGACTTATTTATAGGCAATACATTATTCAAACGTTCAACAAATCCGCTATTCAGATCATTGTGCATTCTATATATAAATAGTTCTGTGCTAAGATGATACATTAAAATAAAACTAAAAAACATTCGTTGTGCAACAATAGATGATATTATTGTTGAAGGTAAATTCGTTACCATTCCTATCCCCAAAAGCCACATACGATCTTTATTTAATGCATACAATATTTTACGATACTCTGATACACTCATACTTTTATCCCTCCTTCACTCTTTGACCATCATGTGCATAATCTTTTCTGAGATTCAAAACAGACAGATGTGTATATATTTCAAAAATAACATATGATGCAACCATAAAAAGCAATCCTTTTGCTAAACTTATTATAAAAATATTCTATATTTTTAATGTTTTAAGCTATTTATAATATTTCTTCTTTTATTCTCACATATCACTAACGATATAGTCATCACTATGATAATTACTACACCGTACAATGCTTTTCCTTCGCCTAGCAGGTCATATAAATATTCATCGATAGAATCATGTGTACAAAACAACAAGAATATTATATATGCTAGTGATACAAATTTTTTTAAAGTACTATCTGTATTTTTTCCTTTGTAAGTATATGCTATTGTCTGTATCGATAGCAAAATGCTTGTCAGCAAATGAGCCGAACTAATGACAGTGGTATTTATTATATCCGCAAGACCAAGCACAACCATCAATATATACATAAACAAATATATATATCTTCTCATATTAAGATATGATTGTACAACCAACACCTTATTCATCGGCAATATATCATTTAAACGTCCAACATATTTATTATTGATATCCCTGCCATAATGCATATTGTATATCAACTGTTCTATCAGAAGATCATACATCAAAAACATATAAAAAAAGCAAACTTGCATAACTATAGACATAGCCATAAAAAATGTTGATATTATAGCCAGTACACCATAAATCCATATGTCGACCTTATGTAATGCATACAATACTTTCCAATACTCCGATACACTCATATTTTTTATCCTTCCTTCACTCTTTGACCGTTATGTGCATAATCTTTTCTGATATTCAAAACAGATAGATGTGTATATACTTCAAAAATAATATATGGTACAATCATCAAAAACAATCCTTCTGCCGAACTTATCATAAAAATATCCGCTATCTCCGATATCGTCATTATTACCAAAAGAAACATCGAAAGAATAACATATATAAGCCATGATAATATCTTTATTGCACTATTATTTGTAAAACATATTATCGTCCATATAAGCCAGTTTAGTGATATTATCCCCGAAAACATCAGCCAGTTGCCGATTTCAATATTCTCGGATACAAATTTCTCCAAAATCATACAAACAACTGTTGACGTAATAAATGTCACCCATATTTGTCTTGTCCTGTTAACGAACAACGCAGTTAACTCTCTGTGTTTTAAAGGTAATACCGATATCATCGTTAACAGTGATTTATTTTTTCGGTTATCAAATAATTCCGACAACCCTGTACCGCTCTTTACAGGATAAATATCTCCGACAACAGCCATATATGCAAGTGTAAATATTATTACAAGAGATGATATAATTACACTTCCCTTACCATAACAAAACATTGCCAATACAGGTGCAAAAACTGCAACTATGATCTGAATGATATATGTCCTTTTATTATCTTTGCTGTTTGTAACCAGATCAAGAATCTGTTTTAGTTTTTTCAAAATCATCACTCCCCACGTTTTCCCGAAATAGTATACATCAAAATATCCTCATATGTAGGGTTTCTGACTGTAACATCATCAAAATATGCAAGATTTTCACGAAGAACCAATCCCTCATATCCTATTTCTGATTTTTTCATTCCTATAAGATATTTTTCTATACCATCAGTTTTATCACCCGAAACAACTGCATATTTTTCCTGTGTTTCGTCGGCTGTAAGTACCTCTGTTATTTTACCATTACTCACCACTGCGATATAGTCGGCTGTTTTATCGAGATCACTTGTTATATGCGTAGAAAATATTACTGATTTTTCACCATCAGAAACAAATTCTCTGAATATATCAAGCAGTTCCGCTCTGGCATGAGGGTCAAGTCCGTCTGTCGGTTCATCAAGTATCAGCATCTCAGGTTGATGTCCCAGAGCAAGTGCGATCATAACTTTGATTTTTGCACCTTTTGAAAGTTGTGAGCAATATTGAGTTGTGTCTATGTTCCACTGATTTATATATTTATCGAAAATCTCCTGCTTCCAGTTGCTGAAAGCACATGAAAAAGCTTGTGCGATTCGCTTTACGCTTATAGTATCATAAAGATAATCTTCTACCACAAAACCTGTTCTGTTTTTAAATTCAGGCTCATCTCTGATATTGTCAACATTTCCGTATGCAGTTACTTTTCCGCTGTCTCTGCCGTAAGCGTTCATTATAAGTTTCAGAATAGTAGTCTTTCCTGCACTGTTTTCACCTATCATTCCGAAAATTGTTCCACGTGGAACATCAAAACTTACATCTGATATCTCAAACTTACTGTTTTCAAATTTTTTTGAAAGATTTTTTACCTCTAAAATGTTCTCCATAATTCTCCTCCATGAAAATTAATTACGTCTTTTCTGATATATTTTCTATAGCCATAATAAGTTCTTCTTTGCTGTACCCCTCATTAAGAAGGGATGATACATATTCGGAAAACTCACAAAGCTTTTTTTCTCTGAATTGTTGTATAAGAAGATTTTTATCCGGCGCTTTTACAAATGTTCCTTTTCCGCTTGAAGTGTATATAATTCCCTCATGTTCCAGATCAGAATATGCACGCTTTACGGTTATTGCACTTATATTAAGCTGTGCCGACAAGGCTCTTACACTCGGTAGCATATCATTATTTTTTACCTCTCCCTCAAATACAGCTTTTCGTATATATTCTTTTATCTGCTCATACATAGGTTTATCACTTACAGGATTTAATTTTATATTTATTGTTCATCACCATCTTTCAAACGTGATATAGTGTGTATATCAGTATATACACACTATATCACATTATTTTATTATTGTCAAGTGGGTTTATAAAAAAAAGAGTAACATTGAATTTTTTTAGTCTTCAATGTTACTCTTTTTATGTTTTGGATATACTACAATCTCAGGTTTCTTCATCTTCTGCCTGATTGATTATCTTGTTATTTTTCTTTGAAATTGCACCAAGTATTATAAAAGTTCCGGAAAAAATTATCATATATGTGCCTAATATAGCACTAAACGACATATACTCAACTACATATATTATTAACAACATAATATAACCCAAAATAGTACCCGGTCGTGCCATATATTTTGAAAACGCAGGGTTTACAGCACCTATCTTTGATGACTTGATTCCAAAAATAATATATATCATATTTATCAGAAATTCTATTATTACGGCTATTATTGCAAATATAACTGACTCTTTAACATAAATCGCCAACATTATCATAACAAATGAAATAATAAACATTATCCAATACATAGCTTTAAAACATTTAAAAGCCAGATTATACGCATATGCTTTCTGCATCTCATCAAGTCCGCTGTCATTTAACAAATCATGAGTATCTCCGATTATTTTCATAAAAAATCACTCCTTATTCTTCCCAGAACAACTCATCAAGAGTTTTGTCCAACACTTTACATATTGCTATGCATAGATTAATGGTAGGATTATAGTCACCCTTTTCAATAGCACTTATTGTCTGTCTTGAGACTCCTACCGCTTCCGCAAGTGCCTGCTGGGACATATCTTTTATAGCTCTTGCAGATTTTAGTCTTAAATTTTTTGCCATGTCATCACCTCGGTAATTTATAAATTTATGATATCATACCAATAGCGTTTTGTCAAGTATATTTTACATAAAACAAAATATATTTTTCATATCGTAAAACATAATTTTCGTTTCTGCTTATTTTTTTTATTTAAACAACACTATACTCCTGCTTGAAAATAATAACAAAAATGCACATATCTCATGTTGACATAACGGAGATATGTGCAATATTTTTTTGAATATCATTTCTTTTTCACGTGATTTTTTTGCAGTAACAGATGGTATATCTTTCAAATGGTCAAGTCCGCAAACATGAGTAAATTTATCTGCATCTGAAGATAGTATGGAAATAATAATTTTTCTTTTACTTGTCCCACTAATAAGGATATATTCATAATTCATCAATTCTTTATAAGCCTCTGCTGCTTTGAATAATAAATCGTCCATGTTTCACTTCCAGTCACTAAAAAAGCCTTGCATACGCAAGGCTTTAAAGTCATATTTTTCAAAAGTAACATCTAATTACTTTCTTATTCAAGCCGGGCTGATATGCAACCACCATATAGGTTCAGAAATGTATCCGCTTGACTAAACACATTCATCATCACCTAATAAACAATCTAGTTGTTTATCCGACAACCCACGCTGTCTGCACGATAAATTATCTCTATCGTTATTATTATTATAACTTTAAAATATGAATTTTTTTTTACGTTTATTTAAATTTCAAATTAACTTTATATAAGTATTAAATATTAGCGTTATAAAGAATCATTTCCTTACATTCCCACTTTTCGCCCAAAACACAATATGACTCGGTCGCATCAGTCAAAACGTCCTCAAAGCCAACTGATTTATAACAATGGTATGCCAAAAGATTATTTTCAAAAACTCCTAATGATAGCTTTTTAGCACCATATATATCAAACGCAAACTTTACTCCCAGCCTTAGCATAGCTTTTCCATATCCTTTTTGGCGTTTATCAGGGTCTACAATAACAAATCCCAGACGCAATTCATCTGTTGATTCATCCGGATTTCTCAGCGTAAAAAATCCTATTATTCCTGTTTTATCAAACGCCGTAAAAGGCATAAGTGATTCAACAAACATGAAATCTTTTTCCGTAATAGGAAAATCACCAAGTATTCCGGCTGTCCACTGATAAAATGATTTTTCATCACTGCACCACGATAATATTGTACTCGCATCTGAGGCTTTATACGGTCTTATTCTTATCATTTCTCTATCGCTCCTTTGTATTTTTCTCTAATGCTACAAGGTCAGAAGGTTCATAACGATTATGACCACGGCGGGATTTTTTATATTTCCAGCATATAATGGCTTCTTCTAAACTTTTTCCCTTATTATCTTCAAAGAAATCACAAATATATGTATTATATTCAAACTGCTTATCTATAACTGTTTTTCCCTTTTTCTTTTCTTCTAAAATCTTATAATAAGCCTCTACTGCCTCTTTATAAGTCTTACCTGAATTACTTTTTAGCCATTTCTGAAATGCAACGTTAAAGGAAAATGTTCTGCCTATCTTTTCTGTAAAAAATGCTCTGTGTTTCTCCGAACAAACAATATCTGCTTCAATAAAAGTATCTTCTGTAATATTCCCCGTATAAACTACTGACTTTTTCTTTACATCCGGCTTTAACACTTCACCTGTTTTCAAAAAATATGCAATTCGTTCAGTAAGCTCTGCCTTTGTACCCGAAACAGGAAGCTTGTTCTCCCTGCAAAACTCCACCAGTTCCTCCTTGAGATAATAAAAACTTCTGAATGTTTCTGCATCTGTTTTGACTGTCAGATCAGGTCTTTGTTCCATCGTACGTCCTCCGTATAAATTTATTTTTATTGTTGATTTTAAAATTTGTATATGATATAATGAATCAAATAATATTCCACATTAAGTCAGGATGGCGAAAAATCTATGATAAATAAAACAGAGATTACTATATTGAAACGAATTGAAAATGGATTAATTATAGCTGTAACAGGTGCAAAAGGAACACTAAAATGTCAACGTCTCCCCAAAGAAGAAAACAGAGAAGAACTGACTATACCAATGGTGATGACACTCAATGAGGTTCCTATAGTACAGATGTCACCAAATTACTGTCCGACTTGCTGTGGATTGCTTGCAACAGGATATGGAATTGATAATGCAAATTGTTCGGAACTTCTTGAAATTTCCGACTATATCAACAGTGAATTCAGAGATCTTGAAAGCTTAACTGAAAAAATAAAACCGTTGATCGGTCTTTTAGAAGATGGTATTTACCTTATCAGAGATATAAAAACCTTTCCTACAGACGGAAATAATAATTTTTTCTGGAATGTTTCAAACAAGCCTGAATATTACCGTGCCTTTACTGATGCATATTACATATCGGAAATTTTGGAAACCGCAAATATTGATGGTGTGTTTCTCTATCCTACCCAATCACCTGAAAAATATAATGAGCAACGTGTTCAGTATTATATGGATCTGTTTAGCAGATCAGACAATCCACCTCGTGCTATAGCATATAACGCTATGCGTGGTATGAGCGCCTTGCTTGACGGACATCACAAAGCCTGTGCTACTGCAAGACTCCATAAACCGCTCGATACAATAATGATTACACCGGGCAGATTATGCAACGATAAACATATTCTATATGCTGAGTTTGGTTATTACAATAAAGATCTGCATTTCACTATCGATAACAATGCAAATATTCCTGATGTATTATATAAAAGTCTTAATAATACATTTAAAAACAATTCAATATATTACCACAATATAGTTGCAGGAAGATTTACTGAGCGTAAATGGGAAAACTGCTACCAGGAAAGTGTGAAATTCTACCCTACGGCCGAACAATATGCAGTGGATTTAATTTTACAATATGATAAAATTTATGATATGACAGAAGATGAAATTTATCAGTACATTCTCCGTCAGGAAAACCCACAATATTACGCTGAGATGATTTTACATTATCTATACCGTCATCATCTGAATCAGATCAACCCTATAATAAAAAAATTCATAAATGTACCTGTAAACGGAGAAACATCAAAAATAATAGGTACAGCGTTAAGATATCTTATGAATTTCAAAAATGAAGAAACCGAAAAAATTTGCTTGGAATTTGTAATCGGAGACAATGAATATCTTGCTGATATTGCCAAGGATTACTGGGCAGATGAAGAGTAGGCGTCTTTGAGTTTCATTTTTTGAGCTTTAAATTCCTTCTGCTCTTAGATTCTTCAAAACCAAATCAACATTAATTTTTCAACAACTCTTTTATCGCTTCACTTTCATCATTATATTTTCTAAATTTATCAAGTATCTCCGGAACTTGTGAAAGGACTATTTTTGAATAGTAATAAAAACTATAGAACAGGTCATCAGGGATTGCATCAGGGTCTTCAAAAATTTCTTCCAGTTCATCTTCATCACATTCTTCTGACAAAAGATACTTGTCATCAAGCATATCAGAAAATTTTTCGAGTGGCTGAGAATGTTCCATTTCATCGGCTTCACTGCATATCTGAGCATAATATGTAAATTGGTCTATCAATTTTTTTGCTATAATATCAGCTGATTTTGTTTTACTGCCAAGAAGTTTTTCCAGAATTCTCACAAGGAACACCAGAACAAACGGTGCCGGATAAAACATTGTACTCTGATGTTCAAAGTCAGAAATAGCATCATATGTTTCTTCCCATTCTTCTGTGTCAAGAGTTTGCTCAAGAACAGACAGCAATTCATCATAATCCTCCGCTGTTCCATAAGCAGTAAACATTCTGTGCCATGGAATGTTTTCACTTTTCAAACTGTCGATATATTCTTTAATGTCTTTGTTCATTTCTAATACCCCCATACAAATTAGTGTTCCATGTGGAACATTTTTAATTTTACTTTTACAATACATTATCACGTATTGCATTATCATAATTATACTACATATCATAAATCGTTTCAATAAAGAAAATGCAAAAACTCTGAAATTTCCACATCAAAAGAAATTTCAGAGTTTCTTTATTATTTTTCAACTATTTCAAGCAGTTCTCTATACGATATACTCAATCGTTCTGTCAGTTCACATAAGCTGAATACATCTTTATCCTCGCCCTGAAGATACTTCCATGCCACCTTATCTTCATTATCGATCTTATATCCGTTCTTATCAGCATCTCCGAAATATTCAGGAAGATATGACTCCAGAAGAACTATCTTTTTCTTTAGTTTTGCGACTTTCTCAGCATTATCTGCCATACCGCAAAATACGCAATCATTATTTATATACTTTCTTCCGAGATATCTGTACAGGCTATACATAGTAAACCAGTATTCAGCTTTAACCAGGCAACCATCTGTACTGATTCCCAATTTGCCACCATCTGTAAACAAGAAGAAATAGCTATCCATAATGATATTTGTTTCTTCTTTAAGTATCTTATAATATTTTCTCCATTTTTCAAGATTATCTCTTTCAAAAGTAACGCTACCGCCATTTACAAGAGAATCATTTTTTAATTTATCCAGAAAGCCAATACATTCTCTTACTATATTTTCTATATCGAATATTTCATCATCTACTTTTACTTCACTGTCATGCTTGCTTACAATGTCAAAATATTTGTATCTGTCTGAGGACAAATTAATCATACAACTCGCTATCTTCTGCAGAAAATCAGCATTTTCAGAGTCGCAACTACAAAGTTGTGCATACATATCAAACTTTGATATTTTCTTCTGTGTCAGACCTGTCATAAAAATAAGCGTTTCTTTTTTAAGTGATATCTCTCCGTCCTTGCCTGTGGCATATCCGTATTCTTTTTCATTTAACTTATAGTACATTATCGCACCGTTTCTGATGATAAAAGCAAATCTCTCGCCTGAAATATTCAGTACACCGTCATAAGTTACACGGGCAGATGCAATTTCTCCGTCAAAGAGAATAGAAATATAATCAAGCAGCATCTCTGCAGTCATACTTTTCATAGTATCAGCACTTCCGCTCGGACTTACTCTGCCCTTACCGTTTCTTAATTCGTAAGCTGCACATAAATAAGCATTTCTCCATATTCCCGATTCACACTGATAACCTAATTGTTCAAATGCATCGGCACACAAACCGCGTGCTTTGTCCACAATATCTTTATCTTTATAACCGAGAATTATCTGATGTGCCATATAAGCTGCTATCCAGTAGTTTCCTCTCAAAATATCAGCTTCTATCTCTGAAAGCATACCTTCTGCGCCACCTGAAACCATCATATATCTCATTTGTTCCTGTGCAAGTTGCTCTGGCGGTAATTCTTCAAGATGCAACGGATTTGCGTCATACCATCCGAGATATTTCTGATATACAGCTTTGGCATTGTGCTTTGGTGTGCCATAGAAAGGTTTTGTACACCAGTTTTTCTGCAAACGTCGTGGGATAGTAAGCATATCCGCAGCTTCATTCATCTTGTAACCCTGATTCATATAATGAAGTGTCTGATCGTTTATATATTTATAGATAGAGGCAGTATCCAGTAAAAATTCACGTATATCTGTACTGTCTTTCCAGTGAGGCCAGTTATGGCTCTGGAAAATAACATCTGTTTTGTTTCCGTAAATTGCTGATGCTTCCACAAGGAACTTCGCCCATTCCTTTCCGTCTCTTACCTGTGCGCCTCTGAGAGTATATAAATTATGCAAAGTCCCTGTACAGTTTTCTGCAAGCCACAATGCATTATATTCATGGAAATAATTATTCATTTCGGCAGGGGCTTCAGTGCCGGGTGTTAACTGGCAGTCAAAATGAAGTTCTTCTATCATGAGCATCTGATTTTTTCCGACTTCATATGTAGGAGTGCAGAAACTTATTGTTCCGGTTGACTGACCCTGACCTATCCCTATACTTATACTGCCTGTATAATCATTTTCTCCGTCAGGCTTTATAAAACTTCCGTACTGATACGAAGCACGTCTTGCCATTGCATTTCCGACGTAAATATTTTCACTGACAGAATGCTCTGTAAAACCTTCAGGTACGATAATATCGCCACTTACATCTATAACTTCTCCGTCACAGCTTTTCTTGTCATACTTACACAAAAAGTCACTGACTGTTTTCATTCCGCCGTAATGATCGACATGGGAATGACTGATTATAATACCGCTGATTTTATTTTTCAGACTGATTTTATTTTCAGATTTACCATTGTAAAGTTTATAACTGATATAATCAGCAAATAAATTCATTGACGCCTCTGTACACTCTGTACTCATAAGCGTATCAAGTACAAGCCAGTGGTCATCTTCTGTAAAACCGGTTTTATCAATATTGTTGGTCTTTACAAATGAGATATTTGCCATGTCATAACCGCGCACCTGATAAATTCTTCCCGGAAGAACCTCAAATACACCCGATAAAAGATTGTTTGTACCGTTGTTCCAGAGTGCCGGATGTACTGAAAGTGTGTCATCTGAATATTTTTGTGATAAAAAATCATACTGTTTCTGACTCCATACGATTTTTTCTGAACCACCATTTAAAGCCACTTTGATTTCCGGATAGTCATTGTATTCTGCTTTATCATCTCTTCCACGACAAGCATATGTGTATTCACTTGAATACACACAATCAAGTTTTTCACTGCCGTTTTCATTTCTTACATCAGTTATTATACCGCATCTGCATCCTGCAAAAACATTTTTTACACGCACTGATGCTGATGCAGGGTTATTTTTGTTTTCTTTACAAGTTCCATATAATTTTTTCTCCATTTCTCATACCTCCTAAAAAAATAAGATAGGCATATTATAATTCTTTTAAAAAATTATGTCAATACATTTTTGTTAAATTACTATTATCATCTACATATTCACCATATTTTTTGTGGTCTGTTTATGTAGATTTAACTAACTTGGAATGTTACTATTTAATTTTAACTAACAGCACCGATATAACAAGTATGAGTTGAAAATACTCAAATATATTTTTTACAAACCCAAGGAGGAAATTTTTATGAAGAAAAATAAGAAAATAATCTCACTTTTAGCATCTTTAGCTATTATGTCTGCGATGGGTACTATGACTGTCGGTGCTGAGTTTAACCCTGCCCTTCATCGTATGATGAATAGTATGATGTATATGGAGGATTCTTTAACTACCGCAGAAAGACGCATACAAAATATTGATATGGCCGCAGAAATGGTATTCAACAAAACTGATACAGACGACAAAACTGATACAGATAATGATATATCCGATATACTGAGAAAAGCCGCAGAACAAATGCTTAGCCAAAAATCAGTTACTTCGCAACCAATTATTTCACTTTTACAATAGCACAAATACAGTAACTATTACTCCTTCAACTACACCACCAACGACTGATCCAATTAAACTACCACCGGTAACAGTTACTACACTAATTATAAGTAATCCATCTTCAAATTCATCATCTACTACTATCACTACAAATAATACATCATCGAGTTTAAGCATTGAAGACTGCACAAACGAAACAAGCATGACTATCAATGATATAGTTCAATAACATTTATTCAACTTGCGATCACTTCTGTTTTACAGAATATATAACAACACACAACGGACATCTCATTTGAAATGTCCGTTTTATATTGTTATATCAACTATTTACTCATCGGTATCCTCACCCTGTACTCCACAAAATCATCATACTGTATCTTACACGAATCCGCCGATATTCCTGCGGCTTTCATCGTTTCCACAGCCTTGTTTATAGAATTTATAAACAGTCTCACATCTGAAAATACCTTGCTTCTTTTTCTGTAACTCTCTTTGACATTATTCTGCTCTATGTACTCTTCTATGATCTGCTCTGTTTTTTCAACGTTGAGCTTATACTTTACGATTCTGTTTATTATCAGCATTCTGTCCTCAGGAGAACCGAGTTTGAGAAGTGCCCTGGCGTGACGCTCTGTAAGATTATATCTTGTAATTACGAGTTTTTCCTCATCTGAAAGTCTTAAAAGCCTTAGTTTATTTGCTATCGTGCTCTGTGCCTTGCCAAGCTTTATTGCCGCATCTTCCTGAGTCATTCCGTAAAAATTTATAAGCTTTTCAATAGCCGAAGCTTCATCAAAAAATGAAAGGTCCTGACGCTGAATATTTTCAACAAGAGCGAGTATCGCCGAATTTCTTTCACTTACATTCATCACGATACATGGAACATACTGAAGTTTTGCAAGCTTTGCCGCCCTTAGTCTGCGCTCTCCGGCAATTATCTCATAACGGTCTTCAACTTTTCTTACAGTAAGCGGTTGCAAAATTCCGTTTTGTCGTATACTTTCAGACAGAGAAAATATATCTCCTCCTTCAAACTCTGTTCTCGGCTGGTGCGGATTCGGGTCAATGTCATTAATATCGATCTGCACAACCTTATTTATCTGCTTTTCCTTTGTAAAACCAAGAAATGCTGCCATAAAAAATACTCCTTTCGCAATATGCGATTTCAACTTCTTTGGTGTTAATGTTTGTCCTTGTTTGTATTATACACTAAGCAGGAAATATTTTCTAGTAGAAGTTTTCGTACTTTTTCGACACAAATCTAAAAAAACCGCTGTTTTTACAGCGGTTTTGATTTTATACGACCTGATGCCCTAGGGTATTTTGGCGAAATATCTGAAATTTTCCTTATTTTTACTATTCTTCTTTTTTCACCATTAAGCTCATACGAAATATCTTCTTCGAGCTTTCCGCCAAGAAGTTTTATAGCATTTTCTGCGACTGAAATATCCTCAGTCGGCCCCTTCATTGCACAGAAAATACCGCCTTTTTTTACAAAAGGCATGCAGTATTCACTAAGAACGGGCATTGCTGATACTGCTCTTGCCGTTGCAATATCATACTTTTCCCTGTACTCTTCTTTTCGTGCAAGAAGTTCAGCTCTTTCATGGATACATTCTGCTTCAAGCTCCAGTTTTTCGCAAAGTTCACTTAAAAATTTTATTCTCTTATTGTTTCCGTCAAGAAGTGTTATCTCAAGCTGTGGCTTGTATATCTTCACGGGAAGAAGCGGAAATCCGGCCCCTGTTCCCACGTCTACCGCCTTCATGCCATCTGAGAAATCAACATACTTTGTTATGAGTATACTGTCTGTAAAATGTTTTATAAACACTTCCATAGGCTCTGTTATTGCAGTAAGATTCATCACTTCATTTGTCTTTACGAGAAAATCAGCGTATATATCAAGTCTTTCATATATTTTTTCTGTCAGTTCCAGTCCGTTTTCCTCAAAAATTTTACAGCATATATCGTACTGAGGCAGCATTATTATTCTTCCTCCTTTTTATTCTGTTCAAGCCATATGAGAAGCACAGAAATATCAGCAGGAGAAACACCTGAAATACGTGAAGCATGACCGATACTGTAAGGTCTGAACTTTCCGAGCTTTTCAACGGCTTCAAGTCTGAGGCCCTTTATCTGTTTGTAGTCTATATCCTCAGGAAGAATTCGCTTGTTGAGTTTTCTCATATGCTCAACCTGCTCTATCTGTTTCTGTATATATCCGTCATATTTTATTTTCAGGTCAACCTGTTCGCATACTTCAAAATCAAGTTTCGGTCTGTCCTTATCAAATTTTTCAAGCATAAAATAGTTGAGCTGTGGTCTTCTCATCAGGTCTACAAGCTTACAGCCCGTACTCATGGCAGTAGTGCCGTTTTCCTCTAAAAATCTGTTGAGTTCTTCAGAAGGAGCAACATTCAATCTGCTTACTCTTTCAAACTCTTCTTTTATCTGCTTTTGCTTGAGAATGAGTTTTTCATATCTCTCATCACTGATAAGCCCTATCTCATGGCCTATAGGAGTAAGTCTCTGATCGCAGTTATCCTGTCTTAGAAGAAGTCTGTATTCACTTCTTGAAGTCATCATTCTGTACGGGTCATCACAACCTTTTGTAACCAGATCGTCAATGAGTGTACCTGTATATGAGCTTGCTCTGTCAAGTATAACCTCTTTTTTACCCTGTATCTTGCGTACTGCATTTATACCTGCAACAAGTCCCTGAGCCGCAGCTTCTTCATAACCGCTTGTACCGTTGAACTGTCCTGCTCCGTACAGACCGCTTAAGTTTTTGAACTCAAGAGTAGGAAGAAGTTCTGTAGGATCGCAACAGTCATATTCTATAGCGTATGCCGGTCGCATGATCTCTACATTTTCGAGACCTTTTATAGTTCTTAAAAATTCAAGCTGTACGTCTTCAGGAAGTGAAGAGGACATTCCCTGCAGATAAAACTCATCAGTATCAAGTCCCATAGGCTCAATAAACAGCTGATGTCTTTCCTTATCTGCAAATCTCACTACCTTATCTTCTATAGACGGACAGTATCTCGGTCCTATCCCCTCTATTCTTCCGCCATAAAGAGGTGAACGGTGAAGATTTTCCTTTATTACTCTGTGAGTTTCAGCATTTGTATAGCTTATATAACAGCTTACCTGATTTTTAAGTGTGCTCTTGTCTGTTTCAAAAGAAAACGGAACTATATCATCATCTCCGTCCTGTTTTTCAAGTACATCAAAGTTTATACTTCTTCTGTGAACACGACAAGGCGTACCTGTCTTGAATCTTCTGAGCGTTATACCGTTTTCGGCAAGAGAATCGGAAAGTGTCATAGGCGCTATAGTATAATCGGGTCCGCCTGTATATGACGCTTCACCTATATGGATCTTGCCTTTGAGATAAGTTCCTGTAGCTATTATAACTGCCTTGGCATGATAAACCGCTCCGAGATTTGTTCTTATTCCCTTTATGCAGTTATCTTCAACTATGATACCTGCAACTTCTGCCTGCTTTATATCGAGCAAAGGCTCACTTTCACATACTCTTTTCATATATGTATGAAAAAGTTTTCTGTCTGCCTGTGCTCTTAAACTATGCACTGCCGGACCTCTTCCTCTGTTTAGCATACGGCTCTGAATAAAACATTTGTCAGCCGCTCTGCCCATTTCTCCTCCGAGAGCATCTATTTCCCTTACAAGATGACCTTTGGCAGTTCCGCCGATAGAAGGATTGCAAGGCATATTGCTTATAGCATCAAGAGATATAGTAAAAAGTGCAGCCGAACAGCCGAGTCTTGCACTTGCAAGTGCAGCTTCAACACCTGCATGACCTGCTCCGACAACTATTACATCATAGCTTCCCATTACATATTCCATGTAAATTCCTGTCCTTTCAATACGATTTATTTTCCTACACAGAAACGTGAAAATACTTCATTTACAACACTTTCTGTAACGCTCTCGCCTGTAAGTTTGAGAAGATTTGCAAGAGCTTCATCTATTACAACCGTAACCGCATCAAGACTTTCTCCGTTTTTCAGAATTTCGAGCGCATTGCTTATCTCTGAAAGAGCCGATTCAAGACAGAGTTTCTGTCTTTCATTAGCTATGATACCGTTATTGGCCTGAATTTCCTCGTTTATAAACATCTTTTCAAGACATTCTTCAAGTCCGTCTATTCCCGACGAATTTTTAGCTGATATTTCTATCATATATTTAAAATGTTTCTCAAGATAATCACTGTCTGCAACTCTGGATTTATCTGATTTGTTGAGTATAGCAACAGCATTTTTACCGTCTAGAGCCGCTATTATCTTCTTATCGTCCTCCGAAATTTCTTCAGAACTGTCAAATACGGCAAGAACAAGATCGGCTTCATTTATTTTACCAAAAGCGATCTCTACGCCACGCTGTTCTATCATATCTTCTGTTTCTCTGATACCTGCTGTATCAGAAAGACGTATCGCCAGCTCGCCTATCTTTACATATTCTTCGACAACATCTCTTGTTGTGCCTGCGATATTTGTAACTATACTGCGTTCATAACCGCTAAGACAATTCATAAGTGTTGATTTTCCTACGTTAGGTCTGCCGACTATTACTGTATTTATTCCGTCTTTTATTATCTTTCCGTAATCATAGGTTCTTGAAAGTTCAAGCAGTTCTTTTTTTATTTCTTCAAGCTCGGATTCAAGATTTACAGGATCCACATAAGGGATATCCTCTTCGGGATAATCAGCCCATGCAGCCAGATCTCCGAGACTTTTAACAATTTTCTTTCTGATTGTTGAAATTCGCTTGAACATAGCACCGTCTTTAAGTGCAACGGCATATTTTAACTCATTTTTTCCGTTCGCTGAAATAACGTCCATTACAGCTTCTGCCTGAGTAAGAGACATTTTACCGTTAAGAAATGCTCTTTTTGTGAACTCACCGGGCTGTGCAAGTTCTGCACCTGCATCTAAAATAAGGCGAAGTATCTGTCTGGTTATAAAAAGTCCGCCATGACACGATATCTCCACAACATCTTCGCCTGTATAGCTTTTAGGAGAACGGAAAACAGTAAGCACAACATCATCAAGCTTTTGCTCTTTTTCCGATATCTCACCGTAAGCACATGTATAGCCCTGCATCTCACAGGCTTTTATTCCGTTATAGGCACGAAATACCTTATCTGCTACTTGAAAAGCATTTTCTCCGGAAATTCTTATAACAGATATACCACCTACTGCATTTGGTGTTGATATTGCAGCTACTGTTGACATACTTAATTTCCTCCTTAAAATAATTCCCCGATGAATCAGACTTCACCGGGGAAAACATTTTTAAAAGCTGTGTTTATATTTCGATTTTTCCGTACAAACCGGCTTTAATATCATCTTCCGGCTTTGGTTTTTTATAATCCTTTTCAAAGCTGGTCTTCAGATCAAGTGACTTAGGTTCAAAATTTTTAGGTCTTCTGTTATTGTTTCTGCGCCTGTCACCCTTCTTGTTTCCGTTTGAGCCGCGTCTGTTATCTTTCTTATTGAGTGATGAAATGATTATCTTTCTGTATGGCTCTTCACCTACTGAACGTGAAGAAACGCCTTCAATAGTAGAAATCATCGAATGTATAATTCTTCTTTCATACGGATTCATTGGTTCAAGCACTGTTGAACGACCTGATCTGAGAACATTCTTTGCGATCTTCTTTGCAAGATCTTCAAGAGTTTTCTTTCTCTTATCTCTGTATCCGTTGCTGTCGAGAACTACTCTGTAGTATTCATCATCAAGTCTGTTGCAGAACATTGATGCGAGATACTGTATAGCATCAAGATTTTCGCCTCTTCTGCCTATGATAAAGCTTGTGTCGTCACTCTTGAGATTAATAAGTACGCCTGCTTCATTCTCTTCAGCTGTATATTCAGCGGTAACGCCCATTTTTTCAAAAATATTGAATATATATTTTACAGCTTCATCTGCTTTATTACCTTCAAATTTAGGTTTTGACGGTGTTTTTTCATCTGACTCATTTTCAAGAGCAGCAATTATTTCTGCTTCCTTATCAGATATCTTTTCATCTTCTGAAACTGTTTCCTCTTTTTGAACTTCGATAACTTCTTCACTTAACGCCTGAGTTGCAGGTTCATATTCTGCTTCTACTCTTGCTTCCCCTTTAAGTTTTCCAAAAAGGCCTTTCTTAGGCTCTTCAATTACAGTAAATTTAATCTCTGAAATATCCGCTCCGAAAGCACTTGCGGCATTAGCCTTAGCCTCTTCTATTGTTTTTCCAACAAATACGTCTTTCATTTCAATCACTCCTTTTTCTTAATAAAAAGTTATAATCCTTAATCATTATCTTCGGTGTATTCATCACCATATTTTTCAGCCATACGTTTTCTGGCCTCATTTATTGCTTTTCTGTTGAATTCATTAAATTCGGATTTTGAAAGGTCACCTCTTGCTGAGCGTGAACCTGAACCTGATGCATTCTGCTGCTGAGCAAGTAACTGTTGCTGTTGTTGCATATATGTCTGCATGAATCCCGGCTTCTTGTCCTTATTTTTTTCCTTGTCAGCTTTAAGTATCTGTTCGCAACGTTCAGCAGTATAATAATTGTTGAGAACTATCATCTGTATGAATCCCATGATACCCGATGCTGTCCAGTAAAAAGCAGCACCTGAAGGGATACTGAAAGAGAACCATACATAAAAAATTGACATACCGTACATCATAAGATTCATACTACCCATTGAAGGAGCAGTCGGATTCATCTTCTTCTGATGTATCTGAGAGTAAATAGTCTGAATAAGGTTTACAATACCTGAAAGCAACGGAATAACTATAAGAGCAACCGCACCCGCTGTCCATTTTTCAGGATGAAAATCAGCCATAGCTCCAAGATCTATAAATCCAAGAAAATTATTTTTTTCACTGAACTCGGTTATTTTACTGGTAAACTCACCGCCAAGTTCACTGAAGTAACTCTGATATTCCGGATCAGACGCATATTTTAAAATCATAAGCTCTTCATAAGAAGAAGCCTTGCTGTTCATTCCCGGAATAGTAAACAGTATATCCTTCGCCTTTGAGATAACATCTTTACTCATACGAAGAATATGTGTAAGCGGTTTGTAAACAACGTCAATAATACCAAAGAGTATCGGGAACTGAATAAGCATAGGAAGGCAACCCGACATCGGACTTACTCCCTCTTCAGCATAAAGCTTCATCTGCTCTTCCTGGAGTCGCTGAGGATTATTTGAAAAACTTTTTCTGAGCTTTTCAAGCTTAGGATTAAGAGCACGCATCTTAGCCGAACTTCTCTGGCTTTTAATATTTAACGGCAAAAGTAACATTTTAGTGAGAAGTGCAAAAATTATAAGTGCAAGACCATAATTTTTACAGAAATAAAAAATGCCATACATTATCCAACCTAATGGATAGCCTAAAATTTTCAAAATCAATCTCCTCCATTTTGCCTTTTCTTATTTTTTTTCTTAAAAAAATCAAATTCTTCGGGCACATTATCAATTCCGCCTTTAAAAAGCGGATTGCACCTGAGCAGTCTTAAAACTGCAAGAAGAGATCCTTTAATTATACCAAATCTTTCAATTGCTGTAATAGCATACGCAGAGCATGTAGGAGTAAACCGACAACACGGCGGTGTAAGAGGTGAAATATATTTCCTGTACAACTTTATAGGAAAAATCAGTATTTTCTTTAAAAACTCATTCACTTTTTTTATCTCCGGGCAAATCAAAAATAGATCTGACAGTGCTTATAACATTATTTCTTATGTACGCACTGAGATAATCAGACTTAACCTCTGTAGCCGATTTTCTCGCAACAAAAATAATATCAATTCCGAGCGGAAACAAAATTTCGTTTTCACGATAAGCTTGTCTTATTATTCTTTTAGCACGATTTCGCATAACCGCATTTCCGACTTTCTTCCCTGCTGTTATACCAAATCTGTTATAAGGCAAACCATTCTTCTTTACGTAAATAACAACGCTCTTTGAAACTATCGATCTGCCTTTTTTGTAAAGATTTAAAAAATCTCTGTTTTTATTCAAAATCTCTGTATAAAACATATTTTTCTTTTCTTAAATAAATAAGCCACAAAATTTAAATAATGTGGCCTCTCTGACATGGTTATTTATATGCCTATACGGAATAAAAGTCCCGTATAGGCACACAGTTTTCCGCAAAGACAGAAATTAGTGAGAAAGTCTTGCTCTTCCCTTTAAACGTCTTCTAGCTAAAACCTTACGTCCGTTGCGTGTAGACATTCTCTTTCTGAAGCCGTGCTCCTTCTTTCTGTGAAGTTTCTTTGGCTGATAAGTTCTTTTCATTAACATTCCCTCCTAATCGAATACAAAATTTATTATAAAACCACAATAAGTAGCTTATCATCATATTCATCTGATAAATGAATAAACAACATAGCCCTGCAATAATAAATTATATCCCAACTTCTTTAGTGATGTCAAGTGTTTTTATGAATTTTTAAAATTTATTTATCATTCCCACAAATCAAACAATAAAAAACTATGCGAACTAACACAATTGCATAAAACTAACCAACATATATGTCAACGGTAAAACAAACAAAATATTAATAATTTTCTTTACTTGAAAAAAAACTGAAACTGTGATATAATTATGATAATTGTAATTGCAGTTAACGCAATAACATTTAACCCTTGAAAAAACGGTATCCGGACTAGAAATTTATCCGGGGATAAAAAAAACTGGGAGGATGAAAAAAATTATGAACTCCTTTGAAGAACTTTTTGATCGGATCAAAAAGTATTGCGTTGATTCAGGAGAAGTACAGGAAACAGCTTATAATCTCTGGATAAAACCAATCGAAACCAGAGGATTTGACGGAAAACAAGTGACTCTGTTCTTTCCAACTGAATTTCAGAAAGATACTTTCTTGACCAATTATGAATCCATATTCAAACAAGCTTTCAAAGCAGTAACAGGAATAGACGTTGATATCATCGTAACGATACAGGATACAGAAAATCCCGTACCAAAAGTTGATATGAACGAACTCGAAGAAAAACACCAGCAGCTCGAAAAAAGCTTCGAAGGTGCAGAGTACGACTATACCTTTGATACATTTATAGTCGGAAAATCAAACGAATTTGCATATGCAGCATGTACAGCCGTAGCAAAAGACAACAACGGCAGCACATACAATCCACTCTTCATTCATGGCCCTTCCGGACTCGGAAAAACCCATCTTCTTACAGCTATTTCAAATGAAATGAAAAGAAAACGCCCGGATATAAACATTATATATGTAACGGGAGAAACATTCTCAAATGAACTTATCGACGCTATCAAGATGAAAAAAGAAACAACAACATTTCACGAAAAGTACAGAAACGCAGATGTACTACTCGTAGACGATGTTCAGTTTATAGCAGGTAAAGAAAGTACTCAGGAAGAATTTTTCCACACATTTAACGAACTTCACAAAGACGGAAGACAGATAGTACTTACATCAGATAAACCGCCAAAAGATATCCAGACACTCGAAGACAGAATCAGAACCAGATTTGAATGGGGACTTATTGCCGACATTTCAACACCTGATTTTGAAACAAGAATTGCTATCATCAGAAGAAAAGCAGAACTTCTGAACTTAAATCTTCCTGACGAAGTTTCTGAATTTATAGCAAACAGACTAAAAACAAACATAAGACAGCTCGAAGGCGCAGTAAAAAAACTCAAAGCATTAAAACACCTCGCAGGAAGTCCGCCGACAATGGCAATGGCACAAAGCGTGATAAGAGATATCTTAAACGATGACCAGCCAATACCGATAACTGTCGAAAAGATAATATGCGAAGTAGCAAACGTATATTCAGTAACTCCGGACGATCTCAGATCCAACAAACGTTCTGCACAGATTTCAAATGCACGTAAAATCGCCATTTACGTAGTAAGAGAAATAACACAGATGTCACTTGTGGCAATAGGTCTTGAATTTGGCGGAAGAGATCACTCAACTATAGTATACTCTATAAACAGTGTCGAACATAATCTGAAAAAAGATCCGGGTCTAAGAGAAATGGTAAATGATATCATTAAAAATATACGTGACAAAGGAAAATAAACATAAACAAACAACTTCTCCACAAGGTTTTCAACAGTGTGTTGAAAACGATGTTAAAAACAATAAACACAAATACATACGGTTAACTGAAACGTTAACGAGAAAACCCAACAAACTACAAACAAAAATATCAACATACAAAACACGTTAACTATCTGAGTTTCAACAAAGCAAGTTAACCACACAAAGTTTTCAAGAAAATTATCAACAAATTTTCAAATTCAACTCAACAAAAATCAACAAATCAACAATCAGAAAAGTTTTCAAAAAACTCAAACATCGAACAAACATATCACTGTTGACAGTCTGAACCAGACAAAACCAAAACTCAAAGGAGAATTCAACAAATAAACACCCCCTACTACTGCGACTGAATAAATATATTCTATTTATTTTTATTACAGTCACACGACAGTTAACGTTCATCCGGTTAACTGTTAAAATATTTTCTCAGAAAGGTCCGTTATATGAATAATATAAAATTCAGCTGTGACAGAGTCAAACTTTGCGAAGCAATAAGCAATGTATCCAAAGCAGTACCTTCAAAATCCAATATGGCAGCTCTTGAAGGAATCAAACTTTCACTTAATAATGATGTACTTGAACTTACAGGATATGATCTTGAATTAGGAATAAGAACTACAGTGGAAGTTAACAGCACCGACAAAGGTGAACTTATCGTTAACTCACGTCTTTTCAGCGAAATAATAAGAAAAATGTCATCTAAAGAAATTTCAATAGAAATAGATGAAAAATTAAATATAACTATATGCGGTGACGCTACAACATATAACATCTCAGCAATACCGGCAAATGAATATCCTGATTTTCCAAGAATAAACAACGAAAAATACGTTGAAATTCCTCAGTATATTCTCAGAAATATGATCGAACATACCAGACACGCCGTTGCTACAAATGAAAACAAACCAATTCTTACCGGACAACTGTTCGATATAGAAGATAATACATTCAGAATGGTAGCGATTGACGGTTTCAGACTTGCTGTAAGAGTGGAAAGAATAAAAGAAGATGAAAAATTCAACTTCGTCGTTCCTTCAAAAGCTCTTAGCGAAGTATCAAAAATATTATCCAAAAACGATCCGGTTCAATCCGGTCAGGAAAATACGGAAAAAGCAAAAACTGAACCTAAACAGGAACTTATGTGCAAAATATACCAGGATACAAAACACATAACATTTGAAATTTCCGGATATTACGTGGTTTCCAGACTGCTTACAGGAGAATTTCATAATTATAAAGCAAGCATTCCTGAAACCTTTACAACTGAAGTTGTAATAAAAACCAAAGATTTTATCGACAGCATCGAAAGATGCTCTCTGCTTATAAATGAACAGACTAAATGTCCTATAAAATGCAGTTTTAAAGAGGCCTCGGTAGAGGTTAACTGCCGAACAACACTTGGTAAGGTTAACGACTCTATAGAAGCGGAAGTTAACGGCGAAGCTATCGATATAGGACTTAACAGCAGATTTTTACTCGACGCACTCAAAGCCTGCGATTCAGATAAAATAAGAATTCAGCTTCAGGCTTCCAACAGACCTGTAAAAATATTACCGATGATCGGCGACAGCTTTGTTTTCTTACTTATGCCTATTCAGCTGAAAAATTGATTAAGGAAGGGTTTTTATGGAAAAAAATATAATGAACATCAAGATAAAAACAGAGTTTATAAAACTTGACTCACTTCTGAAATTTGCAGGTGTTGTGGAAACAGGGGGCGAAGCAAAGGAAGTAGTTCAGGGCGGAGAGGTTCTGTACAACAATGAACTTTGCACTATGAGAGGAAAAAAAGTTCGTCCCGGTGATGTTGTGGAATATGATGGAAATATCATAAATGTTGAATAAAGATTTATGTATATAGAAAAAATTCACATTGATGGTTTTAAAAACCTTCAAAAAATTGATTTTTCTCCGGCAAAATCGTTTAATATAATATATGGTCAGAATGCACAGGGAAAAACAAATCTTCTCGAAGCTTTGTGGATAGCAACCGGTTGCCGAAGTTTTCGCGGTTCAAAAGAAAAAGATTATGTTTCGTTTGGTTCTGATTTTTTTGAAATGCAGATAACTTTCAGAGATACTCAGCGTTCCCAGAAAATTGAGTATCGTATGGATAAAAAAAATCTTAAAAACAAACAGATTTTTTTGAATGGAGTCAAGCAGAGCAACGGAAACGGGTTGTTTGAAAACTTCAAGTGTGTTGCATTTTTACCTGAAGATATTGAACTTATAAAGGGAATGCCGGACAAAAGAAGAAGTTATATAGATCTCTGCTATTCCCAGTTAAAACCACGTTCTCTGAATTATATCAGAAAATACAGTCAGCTTATTTCACAGAGAAATGCAGTGATCAAAGATATAATAACCGGAAAAGACAGTGAAGAAAGTCTTGATATCTGGGACAGACAGCTTGCTGTTGTCGGGGCGTATATCTCATTTATGAGAAATCAGTATATACTGAGACTTGACGAATGTGGCAGAAAACTATACAGTAAAATTGCTGATGGCACTGAAGAACTGGAAATAGGATACAATTCGAATATTTATCCTTCTGACTACTGCTATCCTTCATCTCCTGACAATGAAATGGCTGAAATATATTACAGTAAGCTCAGAAAAAGTATAGATGACGATATACGTCTTGGTTACACTCATACGGGTGTTAACCGTGATGATATATCACTCAGGATAAATGGTCTTAGTGTAAAAGATTATGGTTCTCAGGGACAGCAGAAAAGTACAGCGCTTGTTATGCGTCTGGCTCAGGCTCAGATATATAATGACGAAAAAAAAGAAGCTCCTGTTATTTTACTTGATGATGTTATGGGAGAACTTGACGAGAACAGACAGAAGCTTGTGTGCAGTATAATTGCAGATATGCAGGTATTTATCACTACCTGCAATCACAGAGCGATTATTCACAGATGTGAGAATATCTTTGAAATGTGCGACGGCAGGCTCAGTATCTGAAAGATATCGGGGGAATGAAAATGTATATACATCTCGGAAATGAAATTTCTATAAGCGATAAAAGAATTATCGGAATATTTGACATTGAAAATACGTCACTTGGCAATGATACACGAGAATACCTGAAAAAAGCGACAGCAAGAAAACAGGTCGTAAATGTTTCTATGGAAATGCCGAAAAGTTTTATCGTATGCAGTGACAATAAATCAGGAGATACAGTTTTTATATCGCCGATATCGGTAAACACTCTGCAAAAACGTGCCGGTACGAGCATTTAAAAATAAACTCATATAATTGAAGGAGGACTTAAAGTTGACTGGAAATGAAAGCAATAACGAAATCGAGGTTATAACGAAACCGCAGTCGGAGGAATATACCGAGAATGAAATACAGGTTCTTGAAGGACTTGAAGCTGTAAGAAAGCGTCCTGGTATGTATATCGGTTCTACAGGACCGAGAGGTCTTCACCATCTTGTATATGAGATAGTTGACAACTCCATTGACGAAGCACTTGCAGGATACTGTAAAGAAATAAAGGTAGATATTTTACCTGACAATGTGATAAGAGTATCTGATGACGGTCGTGGTATCCCTACAGGCATACACCCTACTGAAGGAATTTCAGCGGCTACTGTAGTATATACCGTACTTCATGCCGGCGGTAAATTCGGAGGAGGCGGATATTCTGTATCAGGTGGTCTTCATGGTGTTGGTGCGTCTGTTGTAAATGCGCTTTCAGAGTGGCTTGAAATAACGATAAAAAACGGAAAAAATGTTTTTTTCCAGCATTTTGACAGAGGAGAATATGAAAAAGAGCTTAGTATCATAGGGGAAACAACAGAAACAGGAACTATGGTATGTTTTAAGGCTGACAGTGAAGTTTTTACTGAAACTACTGAATATGACTACGAAATCCTTCTCAACAGACTCAGAGAACAGGCTTTTCTTAATGCAGGAATAAAGATAGTGATCTCTGACCTGCGAGATGAAGAAAATATTGTTTCTGAAACACTTCATTATGAAGGCGGTATAAGACAATTCGTAGAGCATATCCACAAAACAAAAGGTCTTGAAGTACTTTCTGATGAAGTAATATATATATCGGGTGCTGAAGATACATCTACCGCAGAAATAGCTCTTCAGTACAACGACAGTTATAATTCAGTGATACTTTCATTTGCTAATAATATTCACACAGCAGATGGCGGTACTCATGAAACAGCTTTTAAAAATTCTCTGCTTAAAGTAATAAATGAGTATGGTAAAAAATTCGGACTCCTTAAAGACGGTGAAAAACTTCTGGGCGATGATGTAAGAGAAGGTCTTACAGCAATTGTATCAGTTCGTCTTAAAGATTGTGAATTTGAAAGTCAGACTAAAGGAAGGCTCGGAAATCCTTCTGTTAAACCTTTTGTTGAAAATCTCATGACTGAAAAACTCATGAACTACCTTGAAGAAAATCCGGTAGTTGCAAGAACTATTTTTGACAAGAGTATAGCGG
The DNA here is from genome assembly GCA_015066745.1 of Ruminococcus sp. GTDB lineage: Bacteria > Bacillota > Clostridia > Oscillospirales > Ruminococcaceae > HUN007. Next base: position 28,222 of record SVNW01000041.1, read on the forward strand.
CTCTTAAAGCAAGAGAAGCGGCAAAGAAAGCACGTGAACTTACAAGAAGAAAAAATGCACTTGAAAGTGCATCACTGCCCGGAAAACTTGCAGATTGTTCTGAAAGGGATATCGAGTTTACTGAGATATATATCGTCGAAGGAGACTCAGCGGGCGGTTCGGCAAAAGAAGGCCGTGACAGAAGATATCAGGCTATTCTCCCACTCTGGGGTAAAATGCTTAACGTTGAGAAAGCACGTATAGACAAGGTTTACGGAAATGAAAAACTTATGCCTGTAGTTACTGCACTTGGTACAAGTATCGGAGAAGATTTTGATATATCAAAACTCAGATACGGAAAAGTTATTATCATGGCCGATGCCGATGTTGACGGTTCACATATCAGAACACTTCTTCTGACATTTTTCTTCAGATTTATGCGTCCGCTTATAACAAACGGAAATATTTATATCGCACAGCCTCCTCTTTTCAAGGTTTCAAAGGGCAAGAAGTTCAAGTATGCATTTTCAGATCCCGAAAGAGATAAATATATTGCAGAATTTGAAGCAGAAGGCGGAAACGGAAAAGTTGAAGTACAGCGTTACAAAGGTCTTGGTGAGATGGACTCTGAGCAGTTGTGGGAAACTACAATGAATCCTGAAACAAGAACAATGATAAGAATTGAAATGGAAGATGCCATAAAGGCAGATGAGATATTTACAATACTCATGGGTGACAAGGTAGCGCCAAGAAGAGAATTTATAGAAAAGAACGCAAAATACGTTCAGAATCTGGATATATAAAGGAAAAATACAAAAAATGAATGATAAACCGATTCTTACAAAAGAATATAATATTCCTCTTGAGATGTTTGCAAATGCATTCAAGGATTTTCAGAAGAAGTTCGTATATCCTAAAAACATTGCCATGACTGTTGTTGGCGGACTCATAGCGATAGCATATATATATTCATTGATACAGGATCCTTCAAATTCGGTTTGTATAATGATAATAATAGGCTGTGCTTTCCTGATATCAATGACATGGTTAAAACCTCTTATGGTAAGAAAAAATCTTCTTAATTCCATAGACGGAATACAGGAAGACCGATATATATTCGAACTTTTTGATACCAAAGTAGGTATCAGTACCTTCGACTCACCTGATGCCAGGGCAGATATTCCTGAGACTCAGCAAGCAGAAGAAGAAACAGAAGAAGATGATTTCTTTAAGGAAATAAACAAGGAAGAAGAAATTCCTAAGACGATCATAAACTTCAATATGGGCGGTGTAAAAGTTCTTGAGAAGAAAGATTATTTTATAATCTATATTGTAAGACATATGTTCTACATTGTTCCGAAAGAACACTTCAGTGATGAAGAAAGAGAAATGCTCATAAAATGCTTTAAAAATGCACAGTTTATCCCAGAAAAATAGAAAACAGTGATTTTATAAACCAAAACCAATAAGGAAAGGGCTGATATATTTGGATTTTGCTAATGCAAATGCTAATACAAAAATGATACCAAGAAACATAGAAAAAGAAATGGAAAAATCATTCCTTGATTATTCTATGTCGGTAATTGTTTCAAGAGCATTGCCTGATGTACGTGACGGTCTTAAACCGGTACACAGAAGAATTTTGTACACGCTTCATGAAAATGGACTTACACCTGATAAGGCATACAGAAAGTGTGCTGATACAGTCGGTGCCGTTCTCGGTAGATATCACCCTCACGGTGACTCATCTGTATACGATGCACTTGTAAGACTTGCACAGAAGTTTTCACTCCGTTATCCACTTGTAGACGGTCACGGAAACTTCGGTAGCGTAGACGGTGACCCGCCTGCTGCTTACCGTTATACAGAAGCAAAGATGACAAAAATGGCAGTGGAAATGCTCACTGACATAAACAAAGAAACAATACCGTATACATCAAACTATGATGATCGTCTTAAAGAACCTGTTGTACTTCCTTCAAGGTTTCCAAACCTTCTTGTAAACGGTTCTGTAGGTATCGCTGTAGGTATGGCAACAAATATTCCGCCACACAACCTCGGAGAAGTTATAGACGGAATAAACCTTGTAATCGACAATCCTGACTGTACGCTCGATGAGATAATGGAATATATAAAAGCGCCTGATTTCCCTACAGGTGGCGTTATCATGGGACGTTCGGGAATGAGAGCAGCATACGGTACAGGACGAGGAAAGATAACACTCAGAGCAGAAACTTCTATCGAAGAAATAAAGGGAAGAACCTGCATCATCGTAACTGAGATACCGTACATGGTAAACAAGGCACGACTTATCGAAAATATAGCAAATCTCGTTAAGGAAAAGCGTGTTGAAGGTATCCATACCATCAGAGATGAATCTGACAGAGAAGGTATGCGAATAGTTATAGAGCTTAAAAAAGACGCTATTGCACAGATAGTGCTCAATAAACTCTTTACTTTTACACAGCTTCAGGATACAGTCGGCGTTATCATGCTTGCTCTTGTAAACGGTGAACCTAAGGTTCTCACATTAAAGCAGATGCTTGAAAAATATGTTGAGTTCCAGGTTGAAGTAATTACAAACAGAACAATATTTGAGTTAAGAAAAGCCAAGGAAAGAGCTCATATACTCGAAGGTCTGGTTATAGCAGCCGATAATATCGATGAAGTAATAAAGATATGCCGTAGTTCTAAAAATATAAATGAGATCAAGGAAAGACTCTGCGAAAGATTCGGACTTACAGATATCCAGGCTGAAGCTATAGCAAGAATGCAGCTTTATCAGCTTTCAAATATGGAAAGACAGAAAATCCTTGATGAACTCGCTGAACTCAATATAAAAATTGCTGAATTTGAAGCAATACTTGCTGATGAACATAAGGTAAAAGAGATCATCAAGGAAGAACTTGCTGTAATCAGAAAGAAATTCAATGATGAAAGACGTACAAAGATAGAAAATGTCAGCGGTGAAGTGGACATAGAAGATCTTATCCCTGTTGAAGACTGCGTTCTCACATACACAAATATAGGTTATATCAAGCGTATGCCTGTTGATGTATATAAGACACAGAAACGTGGTGGCAGAGGTGTCAGCGGTATGAAACAGCGTGACGAAGATGTAGTAAGCGAAATGTTTATTGCGTCAACTCATGATAATATTCTTTTCATAACAAACAGAGGTGTCATGTACAAGCTCAAGTGTTATGAAGTCCCTGAAGGTTCAAAGGCATCAAGAGGTCTTAATATCGTTAATCTTCTTCCTCTTGAAGAAGGCGAAAAAGTTGCGGCTATGATAAAGACTGAAGACTTTGACGAAGGAAAATATCTGATACTTGTTACAAAGAACGGCAAGATAAAGAGAACAAATCTTTCTGCATATAAAAATGTGCGTAAAAACGGACTTATAGCTATCGGACTTGATGAAGGCGATGAGATAGCCGGAGTACGTATGACAGACGGCAATGCACAGCTTCTTATAGCTACAAGAAACGGTATGGCAATAAGAATAGAAGAGCATACAGTAAGACCTCTGTCAAGATCTGCGCATGGTGTAAAAGCTATCAGACTGCGTGAAGGCGACAGTGTAGTTTCTATCGCAAGAGTACGTGAAGGTGCTACAGTTCTTACAGTGTCCGATAAGGGTCTCGGAAGAAGATCAGAACTTTCAACATACAGAATTCAGAACAGAGGCGGATACGGACTTCTCAACTACAAGGTATCTGAAGAAAAGGGATATGTATGCGGAATTAAAGTTGTTGATGAAACTGATGATATTATACTTATTTCTTGTGATGGTATAGTTATAAGAATAAGAACAAGCGATATACGTATAATGGGTCGTTATGCGACAGGTGTAAAGGTAATGCGTCTTAATGATGAAGACAAAGTAGTTACATTTACAAGAGCAGAACACGACGAAGAAGCACAGATAGAATCAGTTGAAGCTCCTTCAGAAGAAGATATGGCAGAAGCTATGAAAGCTGAAGAAGAAGAAAAAAATGAAGTTCTTGAAGAAGATATAGAAACTGATGATTAATACAAATCGACAGGACATCTTATAGTGGTGTTCCTGTCGATTTTTTTATTTATAAGAGTGTAAATTAAATTAACAAAAGTTTATACGTGAATATTA
>SVNW01000042.1 GCA_015066745.1 Ruminococcus sp.
TGATATAATAAAAACGGTTTTAATGATTGGGTATTGATAAATACAGAAATACTTATAAATAAAGAAATGATGAGGTGAAAAAATGCCGTGGAGAAATATTTTAATGTAACAGGTTCGTGTGACAGCCGTGAACACTATATGGTTGATTTGTTAGGTCGTCTTGAAAAGATAAAGAAGATGATAGATGATGGAAAATATTTTACTGTAAATCGTGGAAGGCAGTATGGTAAGACGACGATGTTAAAGGCGTTGGCAAGATATTTGGAAGAGGAATATATTGTGGTAAACATGGATTTTCAACTTATGGATCATTCAGATTATAAAAGTATTTCTTCTTTTGTAAAGGCATTTGCCGGAAATCTGATAACAAATCGGAATTGTCAGAAATATATGAGTGATGAAATAAAAGAAGAATTAAAAAACATGAGAAAGTATTCCGATAGAAGTTTTACGCTTGCGGATTTATTTTATCTACTCAATCAGTGGTGCAGTGAAGCTCAAAAACCGATAGTTCTTATGATAGATGAAGTAGACCAGGCCTCAAATAATCAGGTGTTTTTAGATTTTTTGTCACAACTGAGAGGATATTATCTTAATCGTGAAAATATTATAACATTTCAGTCGGTGATACTTGCAGGAGTGCATGATGTGAGAAATCTCAGACAGAAGATACGACCGGATATGGAGCATAAGCATAACGGTCCGTGGAATATAGCGACAAAGTTTGAGGTTGACATGAGTTTTTCTTCAGAGGATATCTCAGGAATGCTAAAAGAGTATGAAAAAGAGAATAACACCGGAATGAATATAGATGAAATGGCGAAACTTATTTACGATTACACATCAGGGTATCCTGTACTTGTATCGGGGCTTTGCAAATTTATAGATGAAGAAATAGCCGGAACAGAAAGATTTGCTACAAAGAAATCAGCATGGACAAAAGCAGGATTTCTTGAAGCAGAAAAAAAGATGATGAGTGAGCGGATGCCACTGTTTGAGTCTTTGATAAATAAGCTTGAAGATGATGAAGCACTGCGTAGTCTGATTCATATGATTTTGTTTGAAGGAAAGAGCGTACCGTTTAATCCTGATGATGCAGTTATAAACACGGCAATGATATATGGGTTTGCCAAAAATAAAGAAAATATAGTATGTGTAGCTAACCGTCTTTTTGAAACGAGAATCTATAACTGGTTTTTATCTCTTGAAATAACAACCAATAAAATAACAGAAGTAAGTCTTTTGGATAAAAACTATTTTATAAAAGATGGTAATCTGGATATGAAGAAAATACTGACAAGTTTTGTAAAAGCGTTTAATGATATATACGGAAGCAGACCTGAAAAATTTCTTGAAGAAACGGGACGTAAATATTTTATGCTGTACATGAGGCCGATAATAAACTGGACGGGAAATTATTATATAGAGTCGAGGACAAGGGATAACAGAAGGACAGATATGATAATAGATTATCTTGGAAAGCAGTATATAGTTGAATTAAAGATATGGAGAGGTGAGGAATACAATAGTCGTGGAGAAGAACAGCTGATAGGATATCTTGAAGACTACGGTGTTGACGAGGGATATATGCTTAGTTTTAATTTTAATAAGGATAAGAAATCGGGAATCAATACTATGATTATCAATGAAAAGACTATAGTGGAAGCTGTTGTGTAAATAATTTTGATTTGAGTTTTGAGATTATATATTTCAATACTTTAGTTGCAACTGAGTGACATCCGCCCCCACCTTTACAGGTGGGGGAGGATGTCACATCATTTTTATCGGGATGTAACTGTAATGGGTTACATCCTTTTCATTTCTGATAATGTGAAACTAGCGAAGTTCATGTTGTAATACAGTATTAAAAAAAATACAAAAAGATATTAAATAAAAAAGACTTTATCCGATAAATTAATTAAACGGGTAAAGTCTTTTTATGATTTTATAGTAATAATTAAATGATAGATGGATTATATGATTTTGACAATTTCTTCGACAATCTGTGCAATGCTTACTGCTTTATCAGCCGGGAGATTTTCGAGGGCTCTTTTTATTCTTTCAATAGCTTCGCCATTTGTAGGTTCAGGTTCACTTGAAAAATCCATAAGTTCATGTAATGGGATTTTAAGACCTGTGCATATTTTGTATAATGTTTCAAGAGAGGGACATTTTTCGCCTCGCTCTACCTGACTGAGAAAAGCCGGGTGGAGATCAGATTCAAAAGCGAGTGTTTCCTGACTCATTTTTCTCATTAATCTGTAATCTCGTATGCGCATACCGACTATATACGATATTTTTTCACGATCAAAACTCATATTACACCACCTGTCTGTATTCTATTATAACTTTAACCGTAATTTATTATTCGTTCAAATGCCTTCAGGCATTATTTTTTTTACTCTAAAGGTGTTGAAAAATGCGGAATTTAGTGCTATAATTATATCATAAATTATTTAAAATAAATAAAATTGTAGATGGACAGTAGTTGTCTAACGTGATATAGTATAATGTAATTAAGGATAAGGCAAGAAGATATTTATAAATGTATAGTTGCAGTGCTTGTTTTGTTTTTTATTTATTATAAGATACTATGAGGAGCGGAAGTTATGGAAACTGAAAATTTTAGTCTTGGATTTAAGTATAATCGTGTACTTAGCATATATACCAAGCTTATAAACGGTGATGTTGTAAATAAGGCTGAAGAAGCAAAGAGATTTAATGTAAACCCTAAATCAATTCAGAGAGATATCGAAGATCTCAGATGTTTTTTTGAAGAACAGGCGAGCAACGGAGAACTTGCCAAGGAGCTGGTTTACAGTAAGGAGCTTAACGGATATCACCTTGTAAACAGAGATGTATCGGTGCTCAGTAACAGTGAAGTGTTTGCAGTCTGTAAGATATTACTTGAGAGCAGAGCATTTACAAGAAAAGAAATGACACCGATAATAAATAAATTGCTTAGCTGTTGTGTACCGCCTAAAAGTCACAATAAGGTCAAAGAACTTATTTTAAATGAGATGTTTCACTATACAGAGCTTAATCATCATAAGGAATTTGTTGATTCTATATGGGAAATCGGCGATGCAGTGTACAGAAAATGTTATCTGAAACTCAGTTATAAGAAGATGGATGGCAGAGTGGTTGAGCGTGTAGTGAAACCTGTTGGGATAATGTTTTCTGAATTTTATTTTTATCTGACAGCATTTATTGAGAATATTGACAGAGAGAAAGAGTTTCATAACAAGAATGATTTGTATCCGACTATTTACAGGATAGACAGGATACAGGAGTTTGAGTTTATGGAGGAGCATTTTGAGATACCGTATAAGGACAGGTTTGAAGAAGGGGAGTTTCGGAAAAGAGTTCAGTTTATGTATGGTGGGGAGTTGAGGAGGATCAAGTTTTTGTATAAGGGGAAGAATGTTGAAGCGGTGCTTGATAGATTGCCGACGGCGAGTGTGGTGGAGAGGAAGGATGATGGGGTTGTTATTTCCGCTGAGGTGTTTGGCGGGAATGGGGTGGATATGTGGATAAGGAGTCAGGGGGAGAGTGTGGAGATGATAGAGTGAAAAAGTTTATGAACCAAAGATGTTGTTTGAAATTATCGAAGAACTATAAATTATAAGAAATATGTATGATTGATGTAACTGGTAATTGGGAGGAAAGTGTATTATGATGCATATAGATATAGAAAAATGTGAAAAATGCGGAAAGTGGTTTCTTAGAACAAAAGGTGGGATTGTTGGTGGAATAGATGATTATAAGTCGCCACTTTGTTCAAAATGCAGAATAGAAAAGATCGGTGAAGTATTTGAAGAGGTTAAGGATATTTTTAAGAATCAAAAATAATAATATCCTTGTAAAATAAGGAGTAGTTATGAAGAATAAAATTAAATTAAAAGATATTTGTACCAATACTTTGAATAAAATTTCTGATTTGATAAAATTAAAACAAATTTATGATTATGAAAATACTTATATTTTTTTTAATGAACGAATAAAAGATGATGAATTTAGAATAGCTGTTGTAGGTGAATTTAGTTCAGGAAAATCTACGTTTATCAATGCGCTTCTTGGAAAAGATGTTTTGCAACATGCCTCAACAGAAACAACGGCTGTTCTAACACGCATAGTTAATGTCTCTACTAATTCTAAATTATGTAATACAGGATTGGTGAAATTGCGAAATGGAAGCAATATCAAATTGGATGATATAAAGGAACTGAAACAATATACAACAACAGCAAGTGATAATTATGATGTTGCAACAGAAATAGAGTGTGTAGAAATATACTTGCCGTTTATTGAATCTAAACATAAGATTGTTATAGTGGATACGCCTGGATTGAATGGAGTAGCAGATGGTCACCGTGAACAAACAATTGAAATGATACAGCGTGCTCATGCATGTATCTATCTCATCCAAAGACGAGGTTTAGCAGAAAGTGATATTGAGTTTTTGAACTATTTAAAGAATAAACAAAACAATTTCATTTTTATTCAAAACTTTATTGATGAGTTACATGAGCTTGAAGGAGAAAGTGTTGAAGCAAAACTAAGCGAGCAGAAATCTATTTTACAGACATATGTGTTCAATGATGGATTTGCTTATAGCTATCAAGTTTGTGGAATATCGGCATTGAAAGCTCTTGTTGCTGTAGATAAAACAATCTCACGTCTTTATGCGGATAGCTCACAGGATATTACTGATGAACAACGAGTTGAAATTAGAAGACAATCAAGATTTGATGAGTTTCTCAATATATTACAAACAGAATTTGAAGATGATAATGTAGATCAAATTCAGTATGCCGGAACAGCTATGGCGCTTTATAAGTGGATAAGAGCACTTGTTGAGCAGCTTGAATACACTGAAAAAGAGGCTTCTGAAATATATAAAACAAGTCAAGAAAGCCATGCTGTTGAAAGATTGGAACGTATTAAGGAGAAGCTTTTGCTTTCTATTGATAGGCGCCAGAAAGATCTTTTGGATTTGGTAAAGAGTTCTCTTGAAAAGATAAAAAAAGAAGAAAAACAGAATATAAAAAAAGCGTTAGATACATGCAAACAGAATTATATTCAGATAGTTGAAGGTACAAATTGTAAAACTGACAATGAAAGAATTAAAGAGCTTGAAGAAATGGATGATCACTTATCAAAAACGTTACCTAAAAGTGTTGCTTCAATTTGGAAAGATAATTTTGAAAATATAGAGGCAAGTATTCAAGCTTTCTACCAATTTTTAATTCAAAGAATTCAAGAGTATAGTGGCATTTCTGAAGGAGAAATATCAAAATCAGAGTTCGTTGCGTCTGTTGAAGTGAAAAATATTCAATTTCAACAAGAAGAAACCGAAATTGAAAAGGCGTGTAAAGCGCTTGAGAATGCAAAAAAAGCTTTATCTGTCACAGAACAAAAGCTTCGACAGGATAGAACAGAACTTGTAAATTTGTCGTATGAACAGCAAAGAGAACAGAAAGCGCTTATAGATAATGATGCTGCTAAAGAACACGCTGAAAGAGTTACTTATGCCAAATCAAAACGTCCGGAATCTGTTTGGAAAACACGTACGCGTGTCAGATATGAAGAACGTAGGTTCTTGCTTTTTTTTAAAAAAACGAAGCGTATTGAATATGATGAAGATTATAAGGACGACTCTGCAGGACAGCGTTGGGATGCTGAAAGAGCCAATGCAATGAATGGTTTTGCTAAACGTCATGATGAAATACAAAAAAAATTAGATGAAACACAAAGAAGAAAAACAGCATATGAATCACAAATTGCACAGCAAGAAAGAAGGACTCAAGAGCAGCAAAGAATGATTCAAAGACGTACAGAACAACTTGCAAGGCTTGAACGAGATTTGGAGCTTAAAAAGAAATACGCAATTAAGGAATATATAGAAAACTTGATGAAAAGTTTGATAGACCAGATTTCTAAATATATTAATGTTACTAATGGTACATATTCAGAAAAAATTGATAATATCATTTCCGATGCAGAACATCATTTCAGCGAAGCTGCTCTGAAATTGTTTGAAGAAATGATTCAACAGAAACTGGATTGGATTGAAAGTGCGAAGCAGGAAGCTAGTCCTAAGCTCAGAAATGAACTACAGTGTATGCAGGCAACAATTCAAAAGCTAAAAGCCATTTGTCGGGACATGGAGGTTGTTATAAAATGAATGTAAATAAGCAACAGTACGATGATAATAAATCAAAGGTTATTTCATTAATCAATGATACAATCGATTATTTACGTGATATAAACGTGGAAAATACTGAGGTAGAAGCATTTGAAAAGTTGCGTTCTAACGTTGAAAATAGTCTTTTCAGCATTGTTCTTGTTGGTGAATTCAGTGCTGGAAAATCTACATTTTTGAATGCGCTTATGGGTAAATATGTTTTACCCTCTTTTACGAGTGAAACGACAGCTACTGTAAATTTTCTTCGCCACACTGAGAAGGCACCTAAAGGTGAAGCAGGAATTGTATATTATCGTGACGGAAGAACTGTCAGCTTGCCAGATTTACAGTTACAAACTATCGAGAAATTTGTAAGTACACGTGGTGATTCCGATGATGAAAAAATCGCCACTTCTGTCGATCATGTTGATTTATTTTTAGATTCAGAATTTCTTAGCGAAGGTGTACAGTTAGTTGATAGTCCTGGATTAAACGGCGTTGCTGATAATCACCGTGCCATTACAGAACAACAGATTGAAGCTTCTCATGCTGCTATCTTTATGTTCAGTGCGGATCATCCGGGTTCTAAAACAGATTTTGAGTATTTGCGGGAACTCATGAAAAAATCAAAGAATATTTTCTTTGTTCTTAATAAGATTAATGTTATTAGAGAGAGCGAAGGGGAAACTGTAGAACAGGTAATTGAAACTTTGCAATCTACATATAAGAAACAGTTTCCTGAAGAAACAACTTTACCTAAAATATGGCCTGTTGCTGGTAATGCTGCTTTAGTTGCAAGAGATTCAACCTATAATGAATATCAAAATGGAGAGAGAGTAACAACAGAACAACGCAGACAAGAACTTCTTAAAATCTCAAGAATCGAAAATTTTGAGGACCGTTTGAGAAAGTATTTGTATAGGGGGGAACGTGCAAAAGCACAATTGTTGTCTCCTATTGAAAAACTTATAGCATTACTATCTGAAAAACGCACTCAAAGTGAACAAGAACTTTCTATTTTGCAAGCCCAGACTGGTACCGAAGAACTGATTCATCAAAAAGAAGCTTTGGAAACTGTTATTTCGCAGCTAGATAGTGAAAAAAAGAGTGAGACTAAGGAATTGCGTGCATGTATTAATCAAGTCCTTACTGAATTGAAAGAACAGATTGATGCTAATAACGCACGTCTTATGGATAAGTGTTCACGAAAGTTAGAATCATGTGAGGATTGTGATGAGCTTTTTGCTACTATTAAAGAGCTTAAGAATGTCATTGAAAATACTCAGATTCATTCGGCAAAGTTGCTTGAATCAGCGTTAAGAGAAAAACTGATTGCTGTAATTGAGAATGAATGTGATGATTATGCTGATAAGTTGAATTTTGCATTTAGTGATGCTTCTGATTTAGAACAGTTCTCAAAGGTAACAATAGAATTCCATATTGATGATTTGTCTGTTGACGTAGGGTATAGAGCATATGAGGAAAAGGTTGATAAGCTTCGCAAGGATATTGAAAATTTGGAGATGGAATTTGATAAGTTATCTCAGGATGCCTATAAATCAGCGATGATTGAAAGAAATCGTCAGCAATTACAGGCTCAGCTTGATGCTTTGGAATCACGACGTGATATGATTATGGACACATTTGTTATTCCAGATACAACAAGATATTCAGAGGAATGTGATGCTAGTTATTGGCGCGGTGGTTTATTTGGATGGATCGGCAATGCTTTATTTGGAAAGAAGAAAGCAACTACTACCAAAATTCGCGAAGATGATTCAGCGCGCAAAGATGCTTTATCTGAACGATCTGCAAGAGTTGATGATATTGATAAGAAAATGCAGAGTATCGAAACTGAATTAGACAAATCTGAAAAAGCTTCTCAAAGTTCTGAATATTTGTTTAAGCTTGCTGAACGAAGTGAGAAGAGGATTGACGAATTAATGCAGCAACTTTCTGAGGAGCAGAAAAAATTTGAGACAGATGCACAAAAGAAGCGACAAAGAAAACTTAAACAGACACGAAATGACATATTTGAGCAGCTTGATGAGTTGGTTATGGAAATTGGTGATAACATGAAAAAGTACCTTGAGAAGCAAAAGTGCCAGTATACAAAGATATGTTTTGATATGATTAATGCACATATTAACGCCAAATTACAAAATGAAAAGTCAAAGCTTGAAAAGTTGATTGAAATGCTTAATGCTGAAGGATCAGTTCGAGAGGAAAAAATTTTACAGAATAAACAAGCAATTTCAAAATCGATTGAGTTGATGAATCGTTGTATTGCATTGCAGACTTTGCTATCGGAAACAATGAATGACTATATTGAGCAGGAGGAAATCTAATGGATAATCAAATTATCTCTTTGATGAAAGTGGCGTCATATTTGTCAAATGAACAAATATTGTCAGAGCTGGAGTTGATGAGAAACGCAATGGAAAGCAGATTGTGTTATATTTCATTTATTGGTCGTTTTTCTGCGGGAAAATCAAAGTTGATAAACAACTTATTGCAATTAGATTTATTACCATCCGGTACGGTTGAAACAACACCTGTTATGACGTATATTCGTTATGGTGAGCCAGGAGTTGTACTCCATCTTATTAACGGAGAAGAATTACATAAAGACCTTGAATGCTTAAAATACATAAGTCAGCGTTCCGATTTAACATGTGATACAATCAATTATATCGAAGTTTATATTGAACATAAGTTGTTAGAAAATGGTATAGTACTAATTGATACACCTGGATTGAATACTACAATCGAACGACATGAAGTACTTTTTTCTGATGCTCTAAATATATCATCTATGGTGGTCTATGTTTCAGGTCATTCACCTAGTCTTGTTGATATTGAAAAACTCAAGATTATATGTGAGAGTAAATGTGATTTCATGATTGTAAGAACACATTGTGATGAAATAAATGTGTCAGAAGAAACATTTGAGGATGCTGTTGCGGCAGATGCAAGGATTTTTAGAGAAGCAAATATACAAAACAAATGCTATTATATTTCAAACGAAGAATCGTCGCAGTATTTTGAGAATATCAGAGAAATTAGGAGTTTCCTTTTAAAAATAAGTGCATCATCCTATAAACAAGTTCTGTTGGCAATTGATGTTAAATGTCAACGTATTGCTGAAGAATGTATTAGCATGATTAAAGAACAGAAAAACATGTTAGTTGCACAGCAACATGGAGAAAATGAACGACTCCAGCTTCAAAAAAAGGCAATGGAAAAAGCTATTGTGCGTATACAAACACAAATTGCATCACTTGAGGCTGAAATAGGCTTTATTTCACAAAAGGTAGAATGTGATCTTGACAGTAGCGTTAGGAGAAAAATTGGTGAAATTATTGAAAAAAATGCGGAGAGTATTCAAGTTTCATCACCACAAAAACCGTTTGATGTTTGGATGAAAAGCTATTTGAATACAAGGGTTGCAACAACACTTAATGAAATCAAGTGTGTTTTAAGCGATTACTATCAATCTAAACAGTACCAGATTGATTTTGATGCAGAGGCAATACATTTAGACGTTACAATGGCTAATTACACTTCATTTCTGGACGATGATGTTATGAAGATACAAGCTTCTGATTGTGTTTTGGAGCAAAAATTAATTCGTCAAAAGGAAATAGAGCAGGAATTGATTGACCTACAACATTCAGATGATTACAATACTGTGCAGCAAGAATTGGTTACATTAGAACAAGAATTAATAAATTGTACTGCTCAATGTGCGGAAATACCACCTTATACACCGCAATTGATTCAGATAGATTCAGGTAAAGCTCAACCTTCACAGATTGCGAAAACTGTGGGGAATATTGCTGACTGGGTTACATTGTTAATTCCTGGAGGTCAGGTGGCTGGTCTTGTTTCGAAACTTGGTAATTCAGGTAAAGTAGTTGGTGGGGTTGCCAAAGTTATAGGAAAGAGCGAAAAAATATGTAAAATTATTAAAAATGGAGACACCGTTAAAGATATAGCTTTTGCGTTAAAAAACATGTCAAAAACGTATGCTACACATAAACGTATATCTAAGGCACAAAAGTGTATTCAAACAGCTGCCAAGACAGCACAGGTTGTAAGCGAATCGGCAAGAACAATTCGTGAAAATTCTGCAGAACCTACTATATTTGACTATTTTACTATATCTTATTGGGCAGGAAAGCTTGGCGAAAGATTTGATACACCGCAACGATATGTTGTAGATTTTGAATACGAAAGAGAGTATCGTAAAGCTGAACAGGAGGCAAAGCAAAGGCTTGCAGAAATTCGTTATCAAGAGTATGAGAAAAAGCGTCAAATGAATTTGTTTGCATCACGCCAAGAACAGTTAGAAGCTGAGAAACGCTTATTAATTGACGATGTTGAGAAAATTAGAGCAGAAACTATTGCAAGAGAACATGAAATACGATCCAAAGCTGAAAAGAAAGCTTTAGTTTCATGGAGAAAATCGATTGCTGATTCGTTTATTTGCGATATGACTTCATTAGTGGAATCGTTACTCGTGCGTTATAAACGTGAATTACCCGAACTTCTAGCTGAAAGTAAGAAGCAGTCACTTTCAAAATTATACACTTCTTTGAGTCAACAAGAAACAACGCTTTCATCTATTATGTGTAAAACAGATACTCAATGTGAAGATAACATTTCACGGCTTGATTCACTACTGGAGGAACTAAGCAGATATGGATATTTGCAATAATATTATGTCACCATGGCTTATAATGGGTGACGAAACAAAATATATATTTGCCAAATGGTGTGGCGATATCATAGATGGTATAACCAATGAGCAGTTGCGCTCAAAGGAAGTGTTTATATATTATGATTTGTTAACACATGTGGAGATAGGCAAAGATTCAATCTCTATTTATTCAAACAAACTTATTCCTGGTAGTTATGCCTACATACCAACAAGAAACGACATTTATACACCTAGTAACGTTCACAGTACCACGATTTTAGTTTTCGAAGGTTTTCCATTTGGAAAAGACACTACAAAGAATTTAACAGAAAATTGGCGGAGTAGCAATCATTCTGTTTTGAATATTTTAATGGATCTTCCAATTCGCCAAGGTAGCACGGATTTGCAGCTGAGCATTAATCCTGCTGAGGAGATTGAAAAAGAATATATTGATAACGGTCTTGCTACGTTACGTATTAACGAAATGAGTGATATTGCAGATGTATTTTACTGGCATGAAGATATAATTACTCATTGGAAGTTAAAAGCTGAAAATGAGCTTAAATTATTCAGAAGCAAGATTGATGAGTATTCATTTGAGTATTTTGATTGGATTGTAGATACAACAGATACGGCACATATGCTATCTACAAAGGAATTGTATAAAATCTCTTCGTTAGCAGGGGTTTGTAAAATGAAAGAAAAGAATGTATCTATTCAACAAAGATATCGCCAAACTATTGAACAATTAATTTTTGAAAGTGCTGATTTCGAGTTGTTATTGCATTCGTTTTCTCAAATCTGCCAGTGTATTGTTTGGCCTATGGATTCTGAAAAGTTGCATGAAAAAGCCAAGAAAGAATTGAAAAAGGCGTTTTTCGTTGAGATGGACAAGCTTTTTGAAAATGATGCCGATATCAGTGTTTCACTATTAACAGAAGATTTATTTGAAGAAATAATTACTGATAAAACAGGAAAATTATATGGAATCAATGAACGAATAAATGAACTTATCAGTAATTTTTTTGGAATTTCAAATCATGAATCCAATACTGTTGTTCAGTTCTTCACAGAATTTATGGAAGCCTATTTTAGAAAAATGGAGGATTTATTAGCATGAAAAAAACAGCACTTTTATTTTCATCTGCACTATTGACTGCATTAATAGCAGTATTTGCATTAATGTACTCTCCAAATATATCAGGACTTATCATTGCAATAATCAGTGTAATTTTTACAACCATTGTTTTTTATTTTGCAGTTATGGCAGTGATTAAACGTACAAATGAAATAAATGACGAGAAAATCCAGGAAATAAAAAAATTTCAGTCTATTTATTCTGATTCATTGCATGAAAGCACAAATATGCTTACTCAATTTATAGGGGAATTGTCGAAATATCAGGCAACGCAAAATGAGAGCTTATTGACTGCAGTTAATGCATTGGAAACAAGTGTTAAAGAGATTATTACATTATACAGTAAAACTTCAATTGAGCAAAGTCAGACTTTACTCAAAAAAATAGAGGTTGTTGAATCTAATATTATTCAATGTAGTGTTTCTAGTAATAAAATGTATGAGGAAACTACAAGTCAATTGATTAGCAATATTCAAGAAACTGCTAAATGTATCGAAAGATTTAATCAGGATATCAAAGAACAAATCTCTACATGTTCAAATAAAACTACAAAGGAAAATTCAGATATTATAAATCAGCTTTCTACTATGGTTAAGGCTATTGAAACGGGAAATAAAAATACAGAATGCACTTCGCAAAATGTTCATACAGTTTTGATACAGATTGCAAAAATGGCTGATAACTTCTTGCAACAATTGAAAGTGCTATCTGAAAAACAGATTGCTGAAAATGAGAAATTAGAAACTATTTGTGATATGCTCTTAAGCGAAATAAAAAATCAAGACAATAATAATAGTCTCCTTACTGAGATTAAAGAAACGGTTGCAACTGATGTTACGATTAACTCTTCTTTTGAAAAAATTATAAGAAAAATAGAACGATTAATAGATGAAGGTAAGCAATCCAATAGCTATATTTCTGAAGCAACAGAAGATATGGAAAACGTACTTAACCAACTCAAAGAAACACTTTTAATAAATAATGAATCGTTAAAAAACACACTAGAACGATTTATTGTAGAATATGGTAAAATTTCAAATATGGACGCTAAACTAATTGAAAAAGTGCTGGCTAAAAAATAAGGAGTATCTATGATTGAACTAAAGGAAAAGAAAATAAATGAAGATTCAGAAGTAGATGTTCGAGTGCTTTTGAAACGATATCGTGAATTTTATGAAATATATATTAATGATGAGAATATTTATGCAATATTAACATCAAAAAACAAAAAAAAGAAGATGGAATTAATAAATCGCGCTGATGTTCTATTTCATATTGCTTGTGTATCGTTAAATGCAGGTTATATTCGAAGATCATTAAAATTCTTTTTGGCATTTCAGAATATATGTCAAGAATTACAATCACAAAACGTATAATATTAAGTAAGAGAATTGTTAAAACTTTCGAAAATACATAAAATTTGAGAGAATAGTGTTAAAAAACATTGTTTTCTCAAATTATTTTATAAATTATACGGAGGACAATCAAATGTCATACATCACCACCAAACTAACCCCCCTAAAATCCTACCCCACCTACCAATTCTACGCCCAAGCCGATTCAAAAACCATCCCCTCAAACGAAATCTTTAAAATCTGCATCCTTGAAACTTTCAAATGGCTTCGTTCACGACTAAAAAACTGTCCTGATCTCCCAAATGAAATACTAACCCCCGAGCCCGACAAGTACGCAGATTTTTCAGACAGCACCCTGACATCTTTTACATACTCAAACGGATTCAGCATTGATGTCATATACATTGAGAAAAAAGGCATATGGTCTTTTAAAATTTCCGAATCCGACATGGGTGCTAATATCGGACAAGCTCAGGAACGCTTGCCTGTACACGGCAGAATGTTCAATACGGAAATATCTTTCATCAGACATAGTAATTACGTAGAAATAGGAATAAGAACCATATGTTCTGAGCCATCAGATACAACAGCGGATTGTGAAGTATTTCGTCCTATGCTTGTAAGATCGCTTGTGCATAATGAAAATATACGATTGATTCAGAGCGGTTATATTATAAATGAGAAACCATTTATGATACAGAGTAAAAATGATGTTGAAAGATTCTATGATATTTATGATGATTTATCATTTAATTTTCCTTTGATACTGATTGCAGACAGTAAGACACATGTGAAAAATCCTCAGATTTCTGATGTGAGTGTTCTTAAACCGACGCTTGATATCAAAACTATTTCTTCTTCGTCAGTAATAAACAGCGGTGTATCTTCAGAAATTAACAGTTTTGTTTTTAAAACTGAATTACCATTTTACGAGGAAAATTGCAAAAAAGAAAAACGAATTTCAAAAAGAGCGGAAAAAATAGAGCCTGTAAAAATCAAACTTCCTGTTTTTGATTATACGGAACTGGCAAGAGTTCTTGTGGGATTTGCAGTAGTTGTGTTTGTTGATGAAAAATATTTTAAACAGATCGAAAAGAAAATACAGTCAGAATTTGATTATGGAGATATTGTTATAATCAGACGTAAATCCATAATTGAACGATTTTCTTATTCAGATTATAATAGTGATATGAAGGTCTTTTTTAGTAAATTGCGTTCGGATATTATTTCTATGCCTAAAAGAAAAAATTATACTTTTGGAGAAGTGTTGTTTTATTCTGATGCAAAGATAGAAGATTATCGGGGTAGACGTAATGAAACAACATCACTTGAAGATCAGTGCAATCTTTGTTTACTGGAGAATGCTGAACTGAAAAAACGCATAAGAGAACTTTCGGAATATCACAATGATATGCAACAGACAGCAGAAGAGTTAAGAATAGCAAAGAAGAAAATTGACAGTCTGCAACAGGAAGTAACCGCTAAAGAAAATGCATATAATGATGTGTTGTGTAAAAATGAACAAAAAGAATCTGCTTATCGTAAAAATGCAGAATTGATATCATTTTACAAACAGCAGATTGAAATTGCATCAAGGTTTCCTATAAACAAAGATGATGTTTGTGACTGGATAGAAGAAAATTTTCATGAACATCTTACATTGTCACCAAGAGCGAGATCGGAGATGAAAAAATATAGCGGAGCACTTGATATTGCAATTCTTTGTGACGGTATAGTTTTTCTTAAAGCGTATTCAGAGTTCAGGCGAAAAGAGATATCTGATGATGAATTTAATATGTATGCTCAGAGAAATAACTGGGAAGTTCAAAGTAGTGGTAAAGAGGCTATAAAAATAAGAAAATCTGATTATACTATGACATATGAAGGGAGACAATATATACTTGATCTCCATATAAAGCATGGTGTAAAATCGGAGGAACTTATACGTGTGTATTTTTGCTGGGACGATGATCTCAGAAAAGTTATTATTGGCTCTATGCCGGGGCATCTGGCTACAGTAAAGCAGAGTACATAGAAATATTCATACAAAACATAAAGCGAGGTGTATCAGAAATGTTAGAAGAATGTATCTGGGGAATATCATCTTTACGTAAGGCCTTTAAGCGTCAGAAAAATAAAGAATCGCATAAATGGTCGCCGTTGAAAAAAGCATATGCCTGTATGTTATACATTTTGTTATGGATACTAAGCATATTTCTGGTCGCATTTTTTATGGTATGCAATAAAATCAATCAACTCAAAAGTTTCATTTTCAAATAAAAAATATATATCAAAGCCTTCAGTGCCACGTCTTCTTATCCCCTTGACACAATCCGAAACAAATGTTAAACTATATTCAGTTACAAATTCGGAGTCAAAAGAAAGGATGAGAGGTCGTGGCACAAAAAATAGCAATAGGCTCACAAAGCTTTAGCAGTATTATAGAAAACAACTGTTTCTTTATAGACAAAACACCATTAATAAAAGACTGGTGGGAAAATTACGACTCAGTGACCCTGATAACCCGCCCAAGAAGATTTGGAAAAACACTCAACATGGACATGATAAACTGCTTTTTCAGCAACAAATACGAAGGCCGATCCGATCTTTTTGAAAATCTTGAAATATGGAAAGATGAAAAATACAGAGAGATGCAGGGAAAATATCCTGTTATATTTTTTAGTTTTGCAGGAATAAAAAACAATAATTTTTCAAGTGCTTTTGAACTGATAAA
Source organism: Ruminococcus sp. (assembly GCA_015066745.1). Taxonomy (GTDB): domain Bacteria; phylum Bacillota; class Clostridia; order Oscillospirales; family Ruminococcaceae; genus HUN007. The sequence goes on from SVNW01000042.1 coordinate 16,117, forward strand.
AATAATAATATGTCGTGCATACGAAGAAATACAGGAATATATACACAGTGATAAATTAACAGACAGCGACAGAGATTTTATAAAGCAGGTAACAAATGAAATGAGCCGGGAAACTGCTGTTATGTCAATAAATTATCTGTGTAAATTTATGAGTCAGATTTATACAGAAAAACCGATAATATTGCTTGATGAATATGATACCCCCTTGCAGGAAGCGTATATTTATGGCTACTGGGAGGAAATGTCATATTTTATGAGGTTGTTTTTTAATAATACTCTTAAAACAAATGAATATTTCAGTCGTGCAATACTCACCGGAATAACAAGAGTAAGCAAAGAATCACTTTTTTCAGATCTTAACAATCTTGAACTATGTACAATGATGTCATCAAAATATTGCAAATACTTCGGATTTACAGAAGATGAAGTATTTGAAGCTATGGACAAATTCGGGTACACAAATAAAGATGAAGTAAAAAGCTGGTATGATGGTTTTACAATAGGTGATGAAAAGGATGTATACAATCCATGGTCAATAATAAATTTCCTTGATAAAGGAGTCTTAAAACCCTATTGGTCAAACACAAGTTCAAACGGTTTAGCAGGAAAACTGATAATGCAGGGGGATGAAGAAGTAAAATCAGACTTTGAAGACTTGCTTAACGGAAAAACAATAAAGAAAAAGCTCGATGAAGATATAGTTTTTTCACAGCTTGACGAAGATATAAATGCTGTCTGGAGTCTCCTGTCAGCATCGGGTTATCTTAAAATAAGTTCGGTAACTCTTGATATATACGAACTTGAAATAGTAAACCATGAAGTAATGCTGATGTTTAATAACATGGTAAGCAGATGGTTTACATCAAAACCTGTAAAATACAATAAACTCATAGAAACACTCCTTAACGGAGAAATTGAAGACTTAAACGAATATATGAACGACCTCACAATATCAATAATAAGCTCATTTGATACAGGCAAGGACACAAATGAAAAGCAGTTGCCCGAAAGATTTTATCATGGATTTGTGTTAGGGCTTCTTGTAGAACTTCGTGACAGATATGTTCTGCAGTCAAACAGAGAGAGCGGAGCAGGTCGTTATGATATAATGCTTATTCCTAAAAATATAAAAGAAGACAATGCACTGATAATAGAGTTTAAAGTTATAAGACGAAACAGAGGCGAAAAGGGCCTTGAAGATACGTTAAAAAATGCCCTTGAACAGATAGAACAAAAACAGTACAGTCGTTTTCTTACAGACCTTGGAGTACCAAATGAGCATATCTTAAAATACGGATTTGCGTTTGAAGGAAAAGAAGTGCTTGTGGGGCTTAAAACAACAAGTAATGAATAAAAAGAAAGGATGAGAGGTCGTGGCACAAAAAATAGCAATAGGATCACAAAGCTTTAGCAGTATTATAGAAAACAACTGTTTCTTTATAGACAAAACATCATTAATAAAAGACTGGTGGGAAAATTACGACTCGGTAACCCTGATAACCCGCCCAAGAAGATTTGGAAAAACGCTCAACATGGACATGATAAACTGCTTTTTCAGCAACAAATACGAAGGCCGATCCGATCTTTTTGAAAATCTTGAAATATGGAAAGATGAAAAATACAGAGAGATGCAGGGAAAATATCCTGTTATATTTTTTAGTTTTGCAGGAATAAAAGAAAAAACTTATGAATCGGCTGTATATAGAATGTGCAATAAAATAAGAGAATTGTATGTCAGCAATTCATTTTTACTTGAATCACCTGCACTTCTTAAAAGCGAAAAGAAAAACTTTGAAGAATATTTAGAGAAAATAGACGAGAGAGATTTACCGGATGCGATCAATCGATTGTGTTATTTTCTGAGCGGACACTATAAAAAAAATAAAGTAATAGTTCTTCTCGATGAATATGATACTCCACTGCAAGAGGCGTATATAAACGGTTACTGGGATGAAATGTCCGGACTTATAAGAAGCCTTTTCAATAATACATTCAAAACAAATATTTATCTTGATCGTGCGATACTTACCGGAATAACAAGAGTAAGCAAAGAATCGATGTTCTCGGACCTTAATAATCTAAAAGTAGCATCTGTCAGCAGTAATATTTACAGTAAATATTTCGGATTTACAGAAGATGAAGTATTTGAAGCTATGGATAAATTCGGGTACACAAATAAAGATGAAGTGAAAAGCTGGTATGATGGTTTTACAATAGGTAATGAAAAGGATATATATAATCCGTGGTCAATAATAAATTTCCTTGATGAAGGAGTCTTAAAACCCTACTGGTCAAACACAAGCTCAAACGGTTTAGCAGGGAAACTGATAATGCAGGGTGATGAAGAAGTAAAATCAGATTTTGAAGACTTGCTTAACGGAAAAACAATAAAGAAAAAGCTTGATGAAGATATAGTTTTTTCACAGCTTGATGAAGATATGAATGCTGTCTGGAGTCTCCTGTCAGCATCGGGTTATCTTAAAATAAAATCAAGAGATTTTGATATATATGAACTTGAAATAGTGAATTATGAAGTAATGCAGATGTTTAACAATATGGTGAACAGATGGTTTACATCGAAGCCGGTAAAATACAACAAACTTATAAAAACACTCCTTAACGGAGAAATCGAAGACTTAAACGAATACATGAACGACCTCACAATATCAATAATAAGCTCATTTGACACGGGAAAAGATACAAATGAAAAGCAACTCCCCGAAAGATTTTATCATGGATTTGTGTTAGGGCTTCTTGTAGAACTTCGTGACAGATATGTCTTGCAGTCAAACAGAGAGAGCGGAGCAGGTCGTTATGATATAATGCTTATTCCTAAAAATATAAAAGAAGACAATGCACTGATAATAGAGTTCAAAGTTATAAGACGAAACAGAGGCGAAAAGGGTCTTGAAGATACGTTAAAAAATGCCCTTGAACAGATAGAACAAAAACAGTACAGTCGTTTTCTTACAGACCTCGGAGTACCAAAGGAGCATATCTTAAAATACGGATTTGCGTTTGAAGGAAAAGAAGTGCTTGTGGGGCTTAAAACAACAAGTAATGAATAAAAAGAAAGGATGAGAGGTCGTGGCACAAAAAATAGCAATAGGAAGACAAAGTTTTGATAAGCTTATAAAGTCAGACAACTTCTATATTGATAAGACATTGTTCATAAAAGACTGGTGGGAAAACGATGATGATGTAACCCTGATAACCCGCCCAAGAAGATTTGGAAAAACGCTCAACATGGACATGATAAACTGCTTTTTCAGCAACAAATACGAAGGCCGATTCGATCTTTTTGAAAATCTTGAAATATGGAAAGACGAAAAATACAGAGAGATGCAGGGAAAATATCCTGTTATATTTTTTAGTTTTGCAGGAATAAAAGAAAAAACTTATGAATCGGCTGTATATAGAATGTGCAATAAAATAAGAGAATTGTATGTCAGCAATTCATTTTTACTTGAATCACCTGCACTTCTTAAAAGCGAAAAGAAAAACTTTGAAGAATATTTAGAGAAAATAGACGAGAGAGATTTACCGGATGCGATCAATCGATTGTGTTATTTTCTGAGCGGACACTATAAAAAAAATAAAGTAATAGTTCTTCTCGATGAATATGATACTCCACTGCAAGAGGCGTATATAAACGGTTACTGGGATGAAATGTCCGGACTTATAAGAAGCCTTTTCAATAATACATTCAAAACAAATATTTATCTTGATCGTGCGATACTTACCGGAATAACAAGAGTAAGCAAAGAATCGATGTTCTCGGACCTTAATAATCTAAAAGTAGCATCTGTCAGCAGTAATATTTACAGTAAATATTTCGGATTTACAGAAGATGAAGTATTTGAAGCTATGGATAAATTCGGGTACACAAATAAAGATGAAGTGAAAAGCTGGTATGATGGTTTTACAATAGGTAATGAAAAGGATATATATAATCCGTGGTCAATAATAAATTTCCTTGATGAAGGAGTCTTAAAACCCTACTGGTCAAACACAAGCTCAAACGGTTTAGCAGGGAAACTGATAATGCAGGGTGATGAAGAAGTAAAATCAGATTTTGAAGACTTGCTTAACGGAAAAACAATAAAGAAAAAGCTTGATGAAGATATAGTTTTTTCACAGCTTGATGAAGATATGAATGCTGTCTGGAGTCTCCTGTCAGCATCGGGTTATCTTAAAATAAAATCAAGAGATTTTGATATATATGAACTTGAAATAGTGAATTATGAAGTAATGCAGATGTTTAACAATATGGTGAACAGATGGTTTACATCGAAGCCGGTAAAATACAACAAACTTATAAAAACACTCCTTAACGGAGAAATCGAAGACTTAAACGAATACATGAACGACCTCACAATATCAATAATAAGCTCATTTGACACGGGAAAAGATACAAATGAAAAGCAACTCCCCGAAAGATTTTATCATGGATTTGTGTTAGGGCTTCTTGTAGAACTTCGTGACAGATATGTCTTGCAGTCAAACAGAGAGAGCGGAGCAGGTCGTTATGATATAATGCTTATTCCTAAAAATATAAAAGAAGACAATGCACTGATAATAGAGTTCAAAGTTATAAGACGAAACAGAGGCGAAAAGGGTCTTGAAGATACGTTAAAAAATGCCCTTGAACAGATAGAACAAAAACAGTACAGTCGTTTTCTTACAGACCTCGGAGTACCAAATGAGCATATCTTAAAATACGGATTTGCGTTTGAAGGAAAAGAAGTGCTTGTAGGGCTTAAAACAATAAACTGAAAATCAACAGCTTATCGGAAACGGTAAGCTGTTATTTTTGAAATCTTTTTCAAAATCAATTTTTTATAGTTCATTATGCATATAAAAGTGACGATAAATGAATAATATGAGTTAATTTTCACAAAAAATGTTTTGATTTAAATCAACTCTTGATAAGTCATAAACAATAGTGTATAATAATTATATAGTAAGAGTTATACACAAGAGTTTGTAATAAAAGGCAAGGATGTGTTTGTGGTTTAAAGTTAAGTGGTTAAGTTTAAGTTTGTATGGTAAAGGAATAATAACATTTTTTAAGGGGAAATGTATTTATGAAAACGGTTTCTTTAAAATCGGTAACAGCAATATTTACATCGGTAGCACTGCTAATGGGAATGGCAGCTACTCCCGGTGTAGTCCGTGAGGAAAAAGTATATGCTGCAAGTGACTGTGTAATTGACGTAAGCAAGTCATATCAGCTTATACGTGGCTTTGGCGGTATCAATCATCCGGAGTGGACAGGTAAGGACCTTTCATCTTCTCAGCGCCAGACAGCTTTCGGAAACGGAAGTAATGAACTTGGTATGAGTGTTCTTCGTGTTTATGTAAACGAAGATAAAAATCAGTGGTACAAAGCTGTAGATACTGCAAAGGCTTGTATTGCTCAGGGTGGTATAGTATTTGCTTCACCATGGCATCCACCGGCAGAACTCTGTGAAAAGTTTACAAGAACTTATAAGACATGGAACGGTACTACAGTAACCCAGCCAAATCAGAAGAGATTAAGACATGATAAATATGCAGAGTACGCAAAACATCTTAACGACTTTGTTTTATATATGCGTTCAAAAGGTGTTGATATCTATGCTATCTCTGTACAGAACGAACCAGACTATGCTGAAGAATGGACCTGGTGGACATCAGATGAGTGTACTGAATTTCTTGCAAATTATGCTCATGTTATTGATACAAAGGTAATGTCACCTGAAACATTCCAGTATGCAAATAAGGATTATTACACAAAAATCCTTAACAATCAGAAGGCATTTGCAAACTGCGATCTTTTCGCAACACATTTCTACGGAACACAGCGTAGTCAGATGGATTTCCCTGCACTCGAATCAAGCGGAAAAGAAATCTGGATGACAGAAGTATATGTTCCTAACAGTGACGCCGATTCAGCAGACAGATGGCCTGAAGCTATAAAGGTATCTGAAAATATTCACAACGGTCTTGTAGTCGGAAATATGAGTGCATATGTATGGTGGTACATACGCCGTAGCTACGGTCCGATGAAAGAAGACGGTTCTATAAGTAAAAGAGGATACTGCATGGCTCAGTTCTCCAAATATGTACGTCCTGGTTCAGTAAGAATAAGTGCTACAGAAACTCCTGATACCGGTTTGCTGGTTTCAGCTTATAAAGATGACGGAAAAGTAGTTATCGTAGCAATAAACAATGGTTCAGGAACACCGGTTCAGCATTTTTCACTTCCGGGAGTAAACATCACAAACGTTGACAGATACAGAACTTCCGCAAATGAGAATCTTGCAAAGACAAGTGATCTTGAATGCAAAGACGGCGGATTTTATGCAACTCTTCCTGCAAACAGCGTATCAACATTTGTTATAACAGCTTCAAATGTTGAAAACGATGGTTCACAGTCAGGCAATCAGGATACTTCACAGCCTATCACACCTGATTCAAACGGTTATTATATTCATGACACATTTGAAGATGGCTGGGGCGACTGGGAAGGCAGAGGCGCAGAAATAAAGAGCAGTGGCAGAATTCCTTTTGAAGGTACAGAAGCATTGCTTATATGTGATCGTACAGATTCATGGAACGGTGCACAGCTTGCACTTTCAAAATCAACATTTGTTCCTGGTAAGGCATATAGTTTCAGTACAGTTGCAGCTGTTTCAGAAACTGACGGAGCTGAAAATCTCTGCATGACTTTACAGTATGTAGATACAAACGGTGATACAAGATATTCAAGAATAGCAACAGCAAAGGCTGAATACGTTGATACTTATGTACAGCTTGCAAACACAAAATTTGTTATTCCTGAAGGTGCATCAGATATGCGTCTTGTAATTGAAACAGAAAGTCAGACAAGTAATTTTTACATAGACGAAGTTATAATCGCAAAAGAGGGAGTAGAGATCAAAGAAGATATCAAAGTTCCCGATGTACCGAATAATGATAATAACAATGATAATAACAACGACAATAATAATAGCAACGTAGTGTACGGCGACCTTAACTCTGACGGAACTGTAGATGTTACAGATCTTACAATGTTAAGTCTTTTCCTCCTTGGTGACAGAGTACCAAGTGATGAACAGAAACTTGCTGCCGATGTAGCATATGACGGAAATGTTGATCTTGCAGACCTTGCACATTTCAAACAGTATATTTCCAAGGATTCGGTTGTTCTCGGTAAAAAATAATAAATATAAAAATAATAGCAGATGCATTTCATTACGGTGCATCTGCTATATTTTTTAGCTTAAAGTTATTTTTGATTATTTTGACTGAAATATCATTTTGAGAGCATATTTATAGTGAAAGTCAAAATAAATCTGACTTTCATAAAAAAATTATTTGTTTACATTAAAAGCGTTCATACCCGGATAAACAGCGGCACTGCCGAGGTCTTCTTCTATGCGAAGGAGCTGATTGTACTTTGCAACACGTTCACTTCTGCTTGGAGCGCCTGTTTTTATCTGGCAGGTGTTGAGTGCAACTGCAAGGTCAGCTATAGTTGTGTCTTCGGTTTCACCTGAGCGATGTGAAGAAATTGCGGTATATCCTGCTTTGTGAGCCATTTTTATAGCTTCAAGTGTTTCGGATACAGAGCCTATCTGGTTAAGTTTTATAAGGATAGAGTTTGCGCATCTGTTTTCAATACCTTTTGAAAGTCTCTGAGTATTTGTAACAAAGAGGTCATCACCAACAAGCTGTACTTTGTTGCCGAGTCTCTCAGTGAGTTTTTTCCAGCCTTCCCAGTCTTCTTCGTCAAGAGCATCTTCGATAGAAATGATAGGGTATTTTTCAACAAGACCTGCCCAGTGTTCGATAAGTTCTTCAGAAGTAAATGTCTTACCCGATTTTGGCTGTTTGTAGAAACCTGTACCTTTTTCTTTGTCTTTCCATTCAGAAGAAGCGGCATCCATAGCGATCATAAAATCTTTTCCCGGTGTATATCCCGCTGATTTTACTGCGTCAAGTATTGTTTCGATGGTTTCTTCGTCACCGGAGAGATTTGGTGCAAATCCACCCTCATCACCTACAGATGTAGCAAGACCTTTATCTTTAAGGATTTTTGCAAGTGCATGGAAAACTTCTGCGCACTGACGAAGAGCTTCCCTGAATGAAGGAGCGCCTACAGGCATGATCATAAATTCCTGTGTGTCAACAGTATTTGTTGCATGAGCACCGCCGTTGAGAATGTTCATCATTGGTACAGGGAGACGGTTTCCGGATATACCGCCGAGAAATTTGTAAAGCGGTATACCAAGAGAAACAGATGCGGCTCTTGCACAAGCTATAGAAACAGCAAGTATTGCGTTTGCACCGAGATTCGATTTGTCTGCTGTACCGTCAGCCGTGATCATTGCATTGTCAACAGCATATATATCTGAACAGTTCATACCGCAGATAGTTTCATTTATTGTTGTATTGATGTTGTTTACAGCTTTTTGAACGCCTTTTCCAAGATAACGGTTTTTATCACCGTCACGAAGTTCAAGTGCTTCAAATTCACCTGTAGATGCACCGCTCGGAGCAGTACCTGTTGCGATTGTTCCGTCAGCGAGTGTTACCTGTGCTTCTACTGTAGGATTTCCTCTTGAGTCGAGAATTTCACGTCCGATTACTTTGACGATTTTCAAATATTCCATTTTTGATTCCTCCGTTTTTATTTTTTTACATTGCAGAGTGTCCGTCTGTATAAAAAACTGCGTGCAAAAGTTGTTCTACAGACAGACAAAAAAAGTATAAATACAACCGAAAGAAGTCTGCAATGTATATTCTTATGAAGTTAGCATAAACTAACCGGATATATATTAACATGAATGATAATGATTTGTCAAGAGTTTTTTGCAATTAATTATTCGAAAAATAATAATACAATAAAGTGTAATAATCACGAAAAAATGTAATAATATATGTGTTATGATGCATTTTAAACAAATATTTTTTTGCGGTATTTTTACTGTTGACTTATGAAATAAAGATATGATATAATAGCACTTGGTTAGCGCTAACTAACCTGTTTCTTATTCATATTTTTTTATTTATATGGTGTACTATTATTTTCGTCTGTTTATTTCAAAATATTCGTCAGATGAATTATTTATAATATGCCATATTTTTATGATACATAGTTAGTTAAAACTAACTTGGTGAATGAGAAAATATCGGTTAAGAAAAAAATAATATAAAAAATGGAGAAATTAATTATGCGTAAAATTGCTATATACGGTAAAGGTGGAATAGGAAAGTCCACTACTACTTCAAATCTTGCAGCGGCATTTTCTGAGATGGGATATAAAGTATTACAGATAGGGTGCGACCCTAAAGCTGATTCAACTAAAAATCTTACAAACGGAGTAAAAATAAAATCAGTTCTTGACGCGATACGTGAAAAAGGTGAAAATCTTGTATGTGAAGATGTTGTTTATCAGGGGTTTAATGGAATATGGTGTGTTGAAGCAGGTGGACCTACACCGGGAATCGGGTGTGCCGGAAGAGGGATCATAACAGCTTTTGAAAAACTTGAAGAACTTGGTGCGTATGATGTCTGTAAACCTGATATAGTACTCTATGACGTACTTGGAGACGTAGTGTGCGGAGGGTTTGCAATGCCTATAAGAGGTGGATATGCCAAAGACGTATTTATTGTAACTTCCGGAGAAATGATGTCTTTGTATGCTGCTTCAAATATTGCAAGTGCTGTTAAAAACTTTGGTAAAAGAGGATATGCCGAGTATTCGGGAGTTATACTCAACTCACGTAATGTTGAGGGAGAAGAAGAACAGGTCAGAAAAGCTCTTGAAGAAATAGGCGGAGATATAGTGTCGATAGTTCCAAGAAGTTCTTCTGTACAGGAAGCTGAAAATCAGGGCAAGACCGTTATAGAGGCACTTCCGCAGTCAGAACAGGCAGAACAATATCGTATACTGGCAAAGAAAATTATAGAGATTTCAAAGGAGTGTGAATAATATGGCAGAATCTTGTGCACTTCATCAGAGAAGTTTTGCACCGAGCGGACTTCATTATGTTTCAGCGGCTCATGGTGGCTGGGGTGTAGTGAGAATAGCGGCTCTTGTTCCTGAAAGTCATCAGCTTTTTGTATGCCCTTTTGCATGCGGTCGTCATGGTGCACTTGGTGGAGCGGTAAATGGTATAAAAGACAGAATATCATATCTTTTTATTTCTGAGGCGGATATAGTGTCAGGAGATTTTGAACAGATGATAATTGACTCTGTTGATGAATTGTTTGAAGCGCTTGAAAAAAAGCCTAAGGTACTTTTTATTTTTACGTCATGCCTTGATGACCTTTTAGGTACTGACCATGAACCTATTCTTGCAGAACTTTCAGAAAAATATCGTGATGTAAAATTCAGACACTGTACAATGAATCCTATAAAGCAGGATACACCGCTTCCACCGGGTGTTACATGTAATATAAATATGTTCAGCCTTCTTGAAAAGAGCGGTATAAAGCGTAAAATGGTAAATGTGATGGGAAGTAATGTTTCATACAGTGAAGAAAGTGATCTGAAAAAAATACTCGGAAAATACGGATATACTGTTTCAAATATTTCTGATTATAAAACATTTGAAGATTTTCAGAATATGTCTACAGCAGAACTTAATATAGTAGCATCGCCTATAGCGTTAAGAGCTGCACAGATGCTTGAAAAGAAACTTGGAATACCATATATAAAAGCGTATGTGAATTATATGCCGGAACTTATTGAAAATTTTTACAAAGAGCTTTCCGATAAACTTGGTATTGATTTTTCAGATGATATAAAAGAATATAAAGAACAAGCGGAAAAAAAGATAAAAGAAGTGAGCGATATCGTAGGTGATTATCCTGTAGCAGTTGATTATCAGGCAGTTTTAAAGCCTTATTCACTTGCACTTATGCTCGTAAGAAATGGATTCAATGTAAAAATGATAGCGTCAGATGGGATAGCTGAACATGAAAAGCCGGCTCTTGAAGCACTTACTCAGGAGTCACCTGATATTTTACTTGAAAATCATCTCGGACACGATGCAGTAAAATTTGAACATGAAGGAAATATGCATCTTTGTATTGGATTTGACTGCGGTTATATGACAGCGTCACAGAAAGTGGTAAATATTATTGAAGATGAAGGTATGTTCGGATATTATGGTATTGTAAGACTTATGGAACTTATGAAAGATGCTTATAATTCTGACGCAGATGTAAATGAAATTATTTCGAAAGCAGGGTTGATAATATGAGAAAACTTTGTATTGATTTACCGCCACTTGCACCTGATTATTCCGGAGCAGCGTCGGCGCTCTTTGATATGGGTGGCGTTGTGGTTATGCATGATGCTTCAGGATGTACAGGAAATTATACAGGATTTGATGAACCGAGATGGCTTGGTTCGCGTTCAGCTCTTTATTGTTCCGGAATGAGAAGTATGGACGCTATTATGGGTAATGATGATAAATTTATACGTCGTACTCTTGATGCGGCTGAAAGCATAAAACCATCAATTATTGCTTATCTTGGAAGTCCGGTACCGATGTTAATAGGAACTGATCTTGAAGGAATGGCAGCAGAAACAGAAGCAGAATCCGGAATACCGTCTTTTGGATTTAACACAACAGGTGAATGTTATTATGACAAAGGTGCGTCTGATGTGTATATGACTCTTATCAAACGTTTTGCAGATATTCCTGAGAAAAAAAGTGATAATAAAAAAAGAGTAAATATAATAGGGTTGATACCTATAGATTTCGGTAATAAGGGAAACGATAAGAAAATCTATGATTTTGTAAGTTCGCTTGGTTATGAGATAACTGCAAAGTTTGCAATGGGTCTTGATGTAGAGCAAGTCAGGGCTTGTACCAAAGCTGATATAAATATAGTAGTTTCACGTTCAGGTCTTGATACAGCAGAGTACATGAAGAAAAAATATAATATTCCTTACATATGTGCTGTTCCGCTCAATGATGGAAGCATATTTACTTCAAAACTTGACGGAAGTTTTACTGACAGTAGACCTGAAGGAAAATCAAGGGTAATAATAATACATGAACAGGTATTTGCAAACAGTCTTCGTGATGAATTAAACAAAAGAGGAATAAGTGCAGATGTCGGATCTATGTTCGGGCTTGATAAAAGAATAAGTGAAAAGTCAGATCTTGATCTTCCCGATGAGAGTACTATAAGAAAACTTGTAAACAGCGGAAGATATGATGTTGTTATTGCAGATCCGCAGATAAAACAGCTTATAAAAAACGAAAAAACAAACCTGGTTTCTGTTCCGCATGTGGCAGTATCAAGTAAATTACATTGGAATGAATATCTTGATTATTTAAGTGGTGATATAGAAAATGTAATACAGAAAACTATTGATTATCTAAAGTTGGATTTTTAGAAAGGAAATAAATTATGAAGTTCAGAAAAATATTGGCATCATTGATTGTTGCGACAATGGTTATGACAGGGATTACAGGGTGTGCAGATGAAGAAATAGTTATGGAAAGTTCTGTAGTAAACAATGAGAATTCCACAACGTCCAAAACTGAAGAAACTAATGGTGTTTCAGAGGAAAAATCTGAAGAATCTTCAGAAGAAACAAGAGTGATAGTGGATCATACAGGTGCAGAGGTAACTATTCCTGCAGAACTTGACAGAATAGTTATATCTTCTATTCTTCCGTTACCGTCTGTATACTGTCTTTTTAGAAACAGCGCAGAAGATATTGTAGGTATTCACCCAAGTTCTATGGCTGCGGCAGAAAACTCATATCTTATCAATGTTTTTCCCGAACTTTCAAATGCTGATACAAGTTTTGTTGAAAATGGTGAGATAAATATAGAACAGCTTCTCACGCTCGAACCTGATGTTGTATTTTATGGAGCGTCAAATACTGACGAACGTGAAAAATATGATAATGCAGGAATACCGGCTATAGGATTTTCCACAACTATGGCAGGCTATGACAGTGTTGAGACATATGCTGACTGGATAGAACTTTTCGGTGAAATATACGGTGAAAGTGAAGCGGCAAATGAAATAATAGAAGCAGGCAGAAAATCAGCCGAAGAAATAACAACAATAACTGATAAAATTGCTCCTGAAGACAGACCTGATGTCCTTATTTTGTATCAATATTCCGATGGTGTTATAAAAACATCGGGAAAAGGGCATTTCGGTCAGTACTGGATAAGTAGCGGAGGTGGACGAAATGTGGCTGAAGAGCTTGACGGCGGTCCTGAGGTAAATATGGAACAGATCTATCAGTGGGATCCTGATATCATACTCATAACAAATTTCAGTCCGTATCTTCCGGAAGATCTTTATAATAATTCTATAGAAGGACATGACTGGAGCAATGTGACAGCGGTGAAGAACGGTCAGGTATATAAGTTTCCTCTTGGAATGTATCGCTGGTATCCGCCTGCATCTGATACGCCTCTTGTTCTGAAGTGGTTAGCAAAGACTATCCAGCCTGAATTATTTGCAGATCTTGATATGGATAAGGAAATCAGAGATTATTATAAAGAACATTACGGAGTTGAACTTACAGATGAAGATATTCAGGAAATATATAATCCTGCAAGGGAAGCGTCGGGAAAATAAAATATCGGTATGATAATGAAAGGATAATTATGCTCAACACAAAGAAAAAAGGTGTTCTGTCTGTTATAGTTACAGCAACACTTGTAATATTGCCTTTTATAGCCGCTGCCGTTTGTCTGGGAATAGGAAGATATTCGCTTAGTGTATCTGAAACAATAGATATTTTATTTTCAGGGATAACAGGTAAAGAAGTTGATAAAACCGGTTATACGGTAATCTTTAATGTAAGACTTCCGAGAATATTGCTTGCGGCTGTTGTCGGTGCAGGTTTGTCATGTGCAGGAGCAGCATTTCAGGGGCTTTTTTCAAATCCACTCGCTACACCTGATACTTTGGGAGTGGCAAGCGGTGCATCATTTGGTGCTGTACTGGTAATGCTTATAGGAGGCGGTCTTGTGTCGGTACAGTTGTCTGCACTGGCATTTGGACTGGTATCGTGTTTTATCACTTATACTATCAGCAGGCGTAAAGGAAAAAGCAGTATAGTTATGATCGTGCTCGGAGGTATGGTTATTTCGGCTGTTTTTGAAGCTCTTGTTTCTCTTATGAAATATATAGCCGACCCTGAAGAAGAACTTCCGGTCATAACTTACTGGCTTATGGGAAGTATGTCAAGAGCAACTTATGAAAATCTTATAATGGGATTTCCGTTTATTGTTCTTGGAATAGCAGTTATATTTGCACTCAGATGGCGTCTCAATATTCTTTCACTTAATGAAGATGAGGCAAGTTCTCTTGGAGTTAATCTGCAGATAATGAGAATTGTAATTATTTCAGCGTCTTCTATGATAACTGCTTCATGTGTTTCAATGTGCGGACAGGTTGGCTGGGTAGGACTTCTTATTCCGCATATCTCAAGAATGATAGGTGGAAACAATAACTGTTCGGTAATACCGATAAGTATAGCACTCGGTTCATTTTTTATGATAATCATGGATACATTTGCGAGAAGTGCTACTGCAGCGGAGATACCTATTTCTATACTTACTGCTATAATAGGTGCTCCGGTATTTATTCTTCTTTTAAGAAAAACAGGAGGTGCCTGGAATTGAAATTTGAAGTCAGAAACGGTTGTTTCGGATATAAAACAAAAGAAATACTGCATAATATAAATTTTAATATCAGTGACGGTGAAATAATGTCCGTACTAGGTTCAAACGGCGTCGGAAAAACTACGCTTTTAAAGTGTATGATGGGACTTCTCAAGTGGAACAAAGGTGCATCATATCTTGATGACAAAGCGGTTTCACAGATAAAAAGCAGGGATTTCTGGCAGAAGATAGCTTATGTACCGCAGGCTAAAGGTGCTGCTTTCGGATACAGTGCAATTGATATGGTGACTCTGGGACGAAGTGCTCATCTCGGAACATTTTCACAGCCTAAAGCGGAGGATAGAGCGGCTGCCGAGCAGGCTATGGAAGATATGAAAATCATGTATCTTCGTGATAAACTCTGTACAGAAATGAGTGGGGGCGAACTACAGATGGTGCTTATTGCACGTGCTCTGACTATTTCTCCTTCGATGCTTGTACTTGATGAACCCGAATCAAATCTTGATTTTAAAAATCAGCTTATTATTCTTGAAACGATAAAAGAATTGTCACAAAAGCGTGGAATATCCGCAATAGTAAACACACATTATCCTGAGCATGCACTTAAAATTTCAGATAAAGCATTGATACTTAATCGTGATGGTACAAATATTTTTGGTACAGCCGAAGATATAATAAGTGAAGAGAATATGCGCCGTTCTTTTTCGGTACAGGTTCATATAAACAGTTTCAGTCATAAAGGAAACAGATATCAGAGTGTAGTGCCGTTGTATCTGGTATAATGCTTTATAGCCTTAAATGTATGTGTTGTCAAAATTTATGAATTGCGTTGTTTGTCCGGGAATGAACGCTTTTAACTATTTTCAGCAAGAATTCCCCCACCTCTAAGGTGGGGGATGAATTGCGCCATTTTCATCACTTGACAATAGTAACATAATATGATAAACTGAAATTAATTAAATATTATTGTACATTAAAACATATAAGGAGCAAAAAGGAAGTGACATTTTGGCGAA
>SVNW01000119.1 GCA_015066745.1 Ruminococcus sp.
AAATGCTTCATATACAAGCTCGGCGTTTTTCTTTGTTCCCGCTGAATAGCCTATAATTTCTCTGTTAAACAGGTCGATTAATATGCATACATAGCACCATTTGTCCCTAACTCTCACATATGTAAGAGCACTTATTACTACTTCAAGGTATTCTCTGTCATTGAATTCTCTGTTGACCTCATTTGCAATTTTTTCCTCATTACAGGTACTTTTTTGAATCTTATACTGCTTGATTGTATAGTTTGATACAAGACCGTATTTATCCATATACAGATTATACTGAAACTAGCGTAAATGCGCTTGTTTCTTCAGCTCCATCACTGCAAAAAAATTGAAATGTGGCTTACTGACGATGCCCGTCCTGGAAGAAATGATAGATGGATAAATTGCATATATAAGAAAATAATACCTAATTGACAAACCATAACGAAATAAAAAGTTGCGTGCAAAAGCGCTCATAAACTGAATTCAGGAGATTCAATCCCTTGCCTTTTAGTAGATATTATGTTATACTATTCTGTAAGAAGCAAGCAATAAGGCTGTAAAGTATACCAGGGAACGTCTTGCTTGTGCAAGGCGTTTTCTGCTAACAATATGAAGGAATTGAACCTATATCAGAACAGAAAATAATCGACTGGGACACATACCATGCTATCAATAAAATGAGCCGTGAAGAACCGTAAGCCTTTCTTATGCGCTACGCTGATGGTCTACTGGAGAACAACGGCAAGTCCATTGACCTGCGAGATGTTAAGAAAGATCCCTTGAATTTCAAAAGCATCGGCGACAAGCGCACTGAGGAAATCATGGCTGTTATTGAAAAGCATATGAGGTTATAAACAAAGTTTGAAAGTAATGTATGAGTCTCGATGTAACTAAAGTTGTGCAGAATGCTATTAATACCGTTTCTGAATAACAAAAACTGAAGCAACTTAACATCAACGTTTCAGAAAAAACAGGTGTAGGCGAGAGAAGGTTAATAAATGCAGTTTTCCATGATAATCTGGCAAAAAACAGAAGTGAAATCCTGTTGCAGATTATATGAAAAAAGCACAAAGAAGGGTGTACCGCTATTTTAAATAGTATAACTCAAACTTCGCAGTTAAAAACTGCAAGTGCATCTTGAAAATTCAATAGATAGAGAAAAAAATATAGTATGTAATCTCCAAAAATGTTATAATGAAAGTACCACCAATCACTAAAAAGGAGATTACATACTATGTCTAAAATTATAACACAAAAAGCAGAAGAAAACAAGCAGATTTCAGAAAGAATTAAAAGTTTTATGAAAAGATTTGAAGTTTCGTCTGCACTGAAATCATCCAATGCAGTTAAAATCAAAGGATTTGCTGTAATAGAGATATTTCAGTATCTTTTTATGCTAGTATTTGCACATCGTTCAATCTACATGGATATGAAAAGAGATACTGTACCGTTCGCTAAAGATACTGTATATCGTTTTCTTAATTCAGCACGTATAAACTGGCTTAAGTTCACAACCAGATTATCTGCAAAAATCATAGAAGAAGCTATAGAGCCTCTTACTTCAGAACAACGCAAAAATGTCCTGATAATTGATGATTCTGTTTTTGAAAGAAACCGTTCTAAAAAGGTTGAACTGCTCACTAAAGTTTTTGATCACGCAAAAAGAAAGTATTTTTACGGTTTTCGTATGCTTACACTAGGCTGGTCAGACGGAAATACGTTTATGCCTGTAAACAGTGTTCTTTTGTCTTCAGAAAATGATAATACAGTAATGAATATTCCAGAAGAAATCGATAAGAGAAGTAATGCATACAAAAGAAGAAACCTGTCAAGAAGCAAAGCCACTGACGCTATGATTACACTTATCAAGGAAGCCGAAGCAGCCTGCATTAAAGCAAGCTATGTTTTATTTGATAGCTGGTTTGCTTCACCGGATTCGATATGTAAAATCAGAAATCTTGGATATGATGTTATTGCCATGATAAAAAAGACTCCAAAAGTATTTTATGAATACAACGGTAAAATGAGGTCTGTTTGTGATATTTACAAGTCAAACAAAAAACGTCGTGGCCGTTCAAGATATCTTCTTTCGGTAAACGTTAATGTTGTTAAAAACGATAACGCTGTACCGGCTAAAATTGTCTTTGTACGCAATCGTAATAAAAGAAGTGACTATCTCTGTATACTTTCAACCGACACAAGTTTAACTGAAGACGAAATCATCAGAATCTACGGTAAACGTTGGAGTATTGAAGTCTTCTTCAAGGTATGTAAAAGTTATCTTTGCCTTACAAAAGAATGCAAATCTATTTCCTTTGACGCCATGACAGCTCATACAGCTGTTGTGTTTACAAGATATATGATGCTCGCAGTAAGTAAGCGTGAATCGGAAGATCCGCGTTCAATGGGTGAACTGTTTATGTACTGCACTGATGAACTCGCAGACATCAGCTTTGCTCAAGCCTTTTCTTTATTTATGGATTTGTTCATAAGTCATGCCGAAAAGTTTTTAACAATTTCTGAACAGGATATATCTGTTTTTGTTGACAAGTTTTTTGAAGCAATTCCAGATACGTTAAAAATCAAGTTAAAAGCTGCTTGACTTAGTTACTTTTGCGGTACTTACTATTGAATTTTCAAGATGCACAGTCATTTTTGATGTGCGAAGTTTGAGTTATTAAATTATAGCATATTAAAGAGCTTTTTTCAATAAAAAATTATTCCGACTTTATACTAAAAATTCGGGATATGGATGTGATAAAAAAGGCATAGACAATATTGAGTGAATATGCTATATTTATATTGTAAATATAGTTTAAATTTTACATTATACATATTTCGATGCGTTTTATATGATTATATACGATGGAGGTGGATGTTTTTATAAATAAATACGACAAAAATATAATATAGCGAATAGGGGGAATTTCTATGAAAAATAACGTAACAAGTTTAAAATGTGTGTTTTTAAGAATTTTTTTATGTAAAGTAAATGAGAATATAAACAGAAATATCATAACTATAATAAATAAAAAAAGAGTGGTATCTGTTTTCTTGAGTTGCTTATTGTGTTTCTCAATATTAGACTATGGTGTTATGTCAGAAATTGAGGTTAAAGCGGCAGGGTATAATGTAAATGCAGCAGTTGATTATGCTAAGAAATATTGGAATAACTATAATCCGGATTACCCCAACTGTAATAGCATAGGCGGAGATTGTGCAAATTTTGTGTCACAGTGTCTTTATGCAGGTGGTTTACAACAAGATTCAACATGGAAAGTAGGAAGTAGTGCATGGCAGTATTGTCCTGATATGGTTAAGTATCTTGGATCAAAGTATAAAGTTATAGACTATGCTAAAGCCAGTGATATGAAAATAGGAAATCCTGTGTTTTACTGGAATTCATCAAAGGGTAGATGGTCTCATGCTGCTATTTGTACGGGATTTAATGGCAGTACTCCGTTGGTGTCAGCTCATAACAAAAATCATATTGATTATGAATGGACTTTAGGAGGGGCAAATTATTGGGGGTCAGATAGAAGACTTACTGTATTGATGGAAGGGGATTTATCTCCAATTAATCAATCCGTTGACAGTAGCTATGATACCCCATGTGAAGGCGAACCCAAAGCAACATCGGGTCTTGTAACAGTATATAATCAGTACGGAGTTGCATATGCACACACACAGAGAAATATAGCACATAATGACTGGTGTACAATACATGAGGTATATACAAGTGGATATTGCAAAGTTACATATCCGATTTCAGGCGGGACGCATACAGAATATGCCAGAGTAGAGGATTTTGATATAAAGAAATCTAATGCACCAATATTGTGTGTTGATGTGGCACGAGGAGAAGCCGGTAAAATTGTAATAAGCGGTTGGGCTTATGATAAGGACAATCCAAGTAAATCTTTGGACATTCATGTATATATAGATGATAATGAATGGGTTGGCGGTACTGTTTGCCAGTATGAAGATGATGATGGACTTAAAAAGATAATTGGTCCGGCATCATCATACCTTCATAGATT
>SVNW01000043.1 GCA_015066745.1 Ruminococcus sp.
GGTTTTCCGGTATTTTTCTTGAAATATAGCTGAAAAAATGATATAATAAAATTAAATCACAGAAAGCGAGGAATAAGCTATGTTTGTATCAGAAAATCTGAACATAAACGAAAAAGGAAATCTCACCATAAACGGAGCAGATACAACTGTACTTGCACAGAAATACGGTACACCGCTTTACGTTATGGACGAAGATATGATAAGAAATAACTGCCGTACATATATAAAGAGCATTGAAAAATATTATGATGGCAGAGGAATGGTGTGTTTTGCGAGTAAGGCTTTTTCCTGTAAGGAAATATACCGCATAATGCAACAGGAAAACATAGGTATAGATGTTGTTTCGGCAGGAGAAATATACACAGCTTACAAGGCAGGATTTGATATGTCAAAGGCTGTTTTTCACGGTAACAACAAGTCAGCCGAAGAAGTAAATATGGCACTTGATACAGGAGTAGGCCGTATCGTTGCAGATAATATATATGAGATAGAGATGCTTGACAGAATAGCAGGAGAAAGAAAAATCTCAATACCTGTTCTTCTCAGAATCAAGCCGGGAGTTGATGCACATACTCATAGTTTCATCAGCACAGGTCAGATAGACAGTAAGTTTGGCTTTGCACTTGAAACAGGTGAGGCATTTGAAGCCGTAAAGAAAGTTCTTTCATGCAACAATCTTGAATTCCGCGGTCTTCACTGCCATATAGGTTCAAGTATTCTCGATACTCGTGGATTTGTTGCAGCAGCAGAGATAATGATGACTCTTATCAGCAAAATAAAGGACGAACTCAACTATGAGGTGAAAGAACTCAATCTCGGAGGCGGTTTCGGAATACGTTATGTACAGAGTGATGATCCGTTGCCTTATGACGAATACATGAACGCTGTAGCAGAAGTTGTAAACAAATATTGTGCTGAAAACAACATAAACAGACCGTTTATAATAATCGAACCGGGTCGTTCTATCGTAGGTTCGGCAGGTATAACTCTCTATACAGTCGGCGGTAGAAAAACCATACCTGATATCAGAACATATATATCTGTTGATGGCGGTATGTGTGACAATCCGAGATATATACTTTATCAGGCTGAGTATGATGCCATAGTTGCAAACAAAGCATCTGAACCTAAGTCCGAGCGTGTTACTATAGCAGGAAGATGTTGTGAAACAGGGGATATGATAGGTGAAAATATGCCTCTCCAGCACTGCGAGCCGGGTGACATAATTGCAGTATGCGCAACGGGTGCGTATAACTATTCGATGTCCTCAAACTACAACCGTCTCTGCAAGCCGGCAGTTGTTTTTGTAAACTCCGGGTCAGACAGACTTGCAGTCAGAAGACAGACTCTTGATGATATTATAAGTAATGATATCTGATTGAAGCAGTAATTGTAATATGTATATAACAGAGTAAATTACAGTCGTATTGTCTGTGATTTGCTCTGTGTTATTTTTTTATAATGGAAGGTGATATTAATGGAAAGCTATAATAAGTCAGATTTGATTAAAATGGTTCAGCGTGTAATAGATTGTGATGAAGACGATGATATAATAGAAAAATTGTTGGAGGAGTTAGACGAAAATGTTCCTCACCCAGCTATATCGGATTTAATATATTGGCCTGAAGATGAAACGGATTGTTCGGCTGAAAAAATTGTTCAGACTGCTCTTTCGTATAAATGGGAGGAAAACTGTAAAATACTTTACAGCCAAAGCATGAAACGTCTGATTGGCAGTGATAGAATAAAAGATATTAACAGAAACAGCGATAAAAAGTTTCTTTCGGATTCAGAAATATACGTACCGTCAGTAAATTATGTTGAGTCAACTAAGGATGTCGAAAATATAGTCAAGAAAAATACTATTGATCTTAACAAGTTATCTTCAGCTTCTGATTTTGAAAAATTGCTGATATTGGTTAATAAATTGGAATACTGTATTAAAGAAATTTATCCCAATAAAATGTTCTTTAGTTATTTTATATATAAAGAGTCTGGGGATAGTGTTTTTAAATTTCATGCGGATTATTTTAATATTGACTGGATTGATGATGATGATATATGTTCAAGTTCTGATTGTATACGAAAAAAGTTTTTTTGACCGGGAGGCTTTATGAAACTATCGCTACTGTTCTTTATGTTGGGAGTATTTATGAGTAAATAATCACTCAATTTATAAACGCTGTAGCAAAATTAAGATATGATGCAAATATCACCCATATAATATATGGAATATTTATATATGATGCAAATGGAGATATCTTTTTAAATATTACGATCATTCCTGTTATAAGTGCAAGTAAAAGTATAATTATAGCAAAAGATCCCCACAGTGCCTCAAATCTGAAAAAAGCAATGCTCCAGAAAAAGTTTACGGCAAGCTGAGACCAATAAAATGTCAGAGCTTTTTTTCTGATGTCAGCATCTGAATCGGAAACATCGATGATATAAGCCGAAAATCCCATAACAGCATAAAGTATTACCCATACAACAGGAAATAACCATGAAGGTGGCATTAAAGGCGGTTTGTCATATTTGTTGAAAAAGTCGGAAAATCCGCCGGAAAGCAAGGCTGATATGGCACCGATAATTTCAGCTGATAAAACATAAAATAATAAATTGTAAATATTTCTTTTTTTCATACTGCACCTCCGTTTATTAGTATAAATATATGCATTAGTGATGTATATCATTCGTTAGATATTCATGGATATTTTATAGTTAATATTATATTAAAAACCGATTAATAAATTAAAAAAATATTAGAAAAAATAAGCAGAATAAAATATAATTATATTAAAAATAACCAAACATTTTTCATTGATTTTAAATCCGGTTATGCTGTTGCATAAACTTATTTTTTGCCATTTACTTTGTATTAAAAAAAATATTATAATATTAATTGTGCAAAGTTAATTTTTACGTTTGTAGTGGTTAATTTAAGTTTGACAGAGAGGAAAGTAAAGTTTATGAAAAATGTAAGCAGAAAAATTTCATCATTAGTAGTATCGGGCGTTATGGCATTGACGTTTTGTGCATCTTATGAGATGATAAATACAAATGATCTGAAAGTTTACGCCGGAGAACAGTTAGGACAGACAAACTTTGATGACGGTGTAGGGTTGCCGTGGCATATATGTGAATCTGAAACAGGTAAAATGGAGTTTGCCATAGAAGACGGCAAATATCAGATCACTATAGTAAATCCGGGCGGTCTTTCAAATGGTGGCGAGGACAGATGGGACTGTCAGTTCAGACACCGTGGACTTAAAATCGAGTCAGGACATACATATGAAATTTCTTATGAAATAACAGCAAGCAAAGCAGGTCAGTACTATACAAAAATAGGAAACCTTGATGGCGATATTGAAGTATGGCACAGCAATACAAATGACGGTGACTTTGAGTCAAACTGGGGACTTATCCATATAGGCGCAAACGAAACAAAGAAAGTAAAAATGACATTTACAACTTCAAAAAGTCTTGATGTTGCTGAATGGGCTTTTCATCTTGGTGGTGATGGTCAGTACACAAATGGCGGTTGTTTTCCGGCAGGAACAGTTATAACATTTGATAATATGTCACTTGTTGACAAAACAAGCAACGCAAATGACTATCAGTATGAAGAAGAATGGACAAGATCGGGGATACTTGTAAATCAGCTCGGATATTTTCCGGGTGGTGCAAAAAAAGCAACTCTCTTATCAGATTCTTCGAAAGCAATAAAGTTTAAAATATATGATTCTGACAATGAAGTTGTTTATGAAGGAAAATCAGAACCTTTCGGATACGATGAAGATTCGGATGATGAAGTTCATATAATAGATTTTTCCGACTTTGACAAGACAGGCGAAGGATTTTATATAGCTACTGACGAAGAAGAAAGTCGTCCTTTTGATATAAAAGATGATATGTATTCCGATATGCTTTATGACGCTCTGAATTATTTTTATCAGAACAGAAGCGGAGTAGATATAGAAAGTGAATATATATCTTCAGGAGACGCAGACGAACTTGCAAGAGATGCCGGCCATAACCCCGATAATTGCAGTACAGAACTTGTATGGGGCTATAAGGACAGTTACAGCCTTGATGTTACAGGTGGTTGGTATGACGCAGGTGACCATGGTAAATATGTGGTAAACGGCGGTATATCTCTCTGGACTATGCAAAATCAGTATGAAAGAGCATTAAATAATGAAAATGTAAATGAAGATCTTTATGGTGACGGCGCTCTTAATATCCCTGAAAGCGGAAACGGTGTACCTGATATTCTTGATGAATCAAGAGTAGAGCTTGAGTGGATGATGTCTATGATGGTTCCGGATAAATATGACTGTGCAGGAATGGTTCATCATAAAGTTCACGATGAAAAATGGACAGGTCTTGCTGTTGCACCTGCAGATGATGATAAAGTACGTATCATAAAACCGCCTACGACAGCAGCAACACTCAATATGGCTGCTTGTGCCGCACAAGGATACAGACTCTGGAAAGATTTTGACTCTGACTTTGCAGATGAATGTCTTGAAAATGCTAAAAAAGCATACGAAGCAGCACTTGAAAATCCGGATATGTTTGCTCCTCTTGATGAGTCAATAGGCGGAGGCGCATATGGTGATGACTGCGTTGATGATGAATTTTACTGGGCAGCTTGTGAACTTTATCTTGCTACGGGTGATTCAAAGTATTATGATGACTTGACAGATTCGGATTATTGTTTTAAAATAGATACGGAGCTTTCAGGCGGTGAAGATATTGACTCAGTAGGAAGTTTTAACTGGGGAAATGTTGCAGCGCTTGGCACTATGTCTGTAGCTACAGTAAAAGAAGGTTTTGATGATTCCGAACTTGAAAAGATATCAGACAGCTTTGCAAAAGCATCAGACAAATATATTGCTATCCAGTCAGAACAGGGATATGGTATTCCGATAACCGCTTCCACATCTATGGTAAACGGCGAAGAGATCGAAGGCTATCCGTGGGGTTCAAACTCATTTGTAGTAAACTCTGCTATAGTTATGGCATATGCTTACGATCTTACAGGTGATACAGCATATCTTGACGGCGCATATGGCGCAATGGATTATATAATGGGAAGAAATCCACTTGATATCAGTTACGTAACAGGATACGGTACTCATACTGTAGAAAATCCTCATCATCGCTGGTGGTCAAAACAGGTAGACGAAGCATTCCCAAGTGCTCCGAATGGCGTTCTTTCAGGTGGTCCGAACTCAGGCCTTCAGGATCCGTGGGTAAAAGGTCTCGGTTGGGAAGCAGGAGAAATGGCGCCACAGCTTTGCTATGTAGACCATATTGAAGCCTGGTCTACAAATGAATGTACTATCAACTGGAATGCACCTCTTGCATGGGTAGCAGGTTTTATGACAAATGAAGCGACCCGTGATGTTAAGGAACTTGTTTATGATGACGGTTCTGACGATGAAGAGGATAAGGATAAAGAAAAAGAAGATAGTAAAAATGATGAGGAAGACACAGAAAAGGAAAAAACAAACACTAAGAAGACAACCACAAAAAAGGTACTAAAAGACGATGTTGACACAGATGAAAAATCTTCAGACAAATCTGACAGCAGTGACGACAACGATGAAAAGCCGTTATTTGATAAAATCAAAGACATACTTGCAATAGTCGGCGGAGCTGTTATAGGTTTACTTGTTCTCATCGGACTTGTTAGTGTTATAAAGACTGTCTTGAAATTAAAAAAGAAGGATTAATAATAATTTTCGGTGAAAAAAATTGAACAAATATGAAATACTGAAAAAACATTTTGGTCACGATGATTTTCGTGAAGGGCAGGCAGAGATCATAGATAATATACTGATGGGAAACGATGTGCTTGGTATAATGCCGACAGGTGCAGGAAAATCAGTATGTTATCAGGTTCCTGCACTTATGCTTGATGGTATAACGCTGGTTATATCTCCGCTCATATCGCTTATGCAGGATCAGGTGGCGTCACTTGTTGAGTCAGGTATAAGCGCTGCGTTTATAAACAGTTCCATGACTGCGACGCAGTATTATAAAACTATGGAAAGAGCAAGAAATTCCGAATATAAAATGATATATGTAGCACCCGAAAGGCTTTCGGCTGATGATTTTATTGCACTTTCCGAATGTGTAAAAATATCTCAGGTAACTGTCGATGAGGCACATTGTGTTTCACAGTGGGGACAGGATTTTCGTCCGAGTTATCTTAAAATCTCAGAATTTATGGAAAAACTCTCGTACAGACCGGTTCTCAGTGCATTTACAGCAACTGCGACAAAAGAAGTTCGTGATGATATTTCATTGATACTCAGACAGAAAGATCCCTTTATGATCACAACGGGATTTGACAGAAAAAATATACATTTTGCTGTTGAAAGACCTAAGAGTAAAAAAGATGCACTGCTGCGTATTCTCAGAAAAAATACAGGCAAGAGCGGTATAGTGTATTGTTCAACACGAAAAAATGTTGAAGATGTTTGTGATATGCTGTACGAAAAAGGGTTTGAAGTTACTCGTTATCATGCAGGACTTTCAGACCTGGAAAGAGCTGAAAATCAGGAAGACTTTATTTATGACAGAAAAACTGTTATGATAGCTACAAATGCTTTCGGAATGGGTATAAATAAATCAAATGTATCATTTGTTATCCACTATAATATGCCTAAAAATTTAGAAAGCTATTATCAGGAAGCAGGCAGAGCAGGTCGTGACGGTGAACCGGCAGAATGTACACTGCTGTACAGCGGACAGGATGTAAAGCTAAATCAGTTTCTCATTGAAAAAGGTAATGAAACAAATGAGGACTTTACCGAGGAAATGAAAAATGCTGTTCGTGAAAAAGATATGGAACGCCTTAAATTTATGACATTTTACTGTACGACAAATGAGTGTCTCAGGGAATACATACTGAAATATTTTGGCGAAAAACCACCGTCTTTCTGCGGAAACTGCAGTAACTGCGGAGCAAATTTTGAAACAGTCGATGTCACGATAGAAGCACAAAAAATAGTATCGTGTGTTTACAGAATAGCCCAGAGAAAAAGAAGTTTCGGACGTGTGATGATCGCTGATATACTGCACGGAAGTAAAAATAAAAAAATTCTCTCACAGGGATTTGATACGATCTCAACATACGGAATCATGGCAGATACGCCTACTTATCGTATATGTACGATAATAGACTATCTTATAGAAAAGAACTTCCTTACATCTTCTGATGACGAATATTCTGTAGTATGTCTTACAGCACTTTCGGCTGACATACTTAAAGGAAAGCAAAAAGTATCCATGAAACTCCCGAAGGAACTGCGTGTTTCAAAGTCAGAGGAAAAGAAGAAATCAGTTATCGATTATGCAGATGTTGATTCAAATCTGTTTGCCGAACTTAAGGCACTCAGAAATAAACTTGCAATGGAGGCACATGTTCCGGCTTACATAGTATTTGCAGATGCTGCTTTGCGTGATATGTGCAGAAAAATGCCAAAGAACAAGCAGGAGTTTCTGAATGTATCAGGTGTCGGAGAAGCTAAGGCAGAAAAATATGCAAAGGAATTTACAGCACTTATAAAGTCTTTTTCAGAAAGATTTGTTCAATTATAAAAAAGTACGCTCTCTTGTTACGTGTTTGTGTGCCAAGAGAGCGTTTTTATTTTTTATGAAGAGATCTGTACTCCTGAGGAGTTGTTTTTGTTATTGATTTGAACTGACGGAAAAAGTGAGTCTGGTTGTTGTATCCGCATATATCCGATATATCTTTTATTGACATATCGGTTTGGATAAGATGCCATTTTGCATATTCGATACGGCTGTTTATCATATCATTTACAAAAGAAATTCCGAAAGTTTTTTTGTAAAGATGCTGAAAACCCGATACACTCATTCTTACATCACGAGCAGCCTCTTCAACTGTCTTACGTTCATAAGGTTTATTGTATATGCCGTTTTTTATTGTAGAGAGAAGTTCGTAGTTTGAATCGGTGACAGTGGGTTCATTATTCTGAATACTTTCGCTTAGTTTATAGAAAAGAAGTTTCATAAAGCAGTTTACCGATTCTGTTTTGTGACGGTTTACAGAGTATTTTTCGGACGATATGCATTTTATAAGAAAAGAAAGATTTATAGTATCACTGCAGTAAATAGGTGTGTTAAAGGGAATTTCAAGAGATTTGAAAAAATCCAGTTCATCTTTTTCAAAAAGAAAATGGATCCAGTCGTGCAAAAAAGTAGTTCCTTCCATAGCACGATAATATTGAGGAGTGTCAACATCATATATGTAGATAGTGTTTTCGGGGAAAGCTATATCCTTACCGCTTATTGTAAATATAGCAGGGCTTTTAAGCAATATTAACAGATAATCATTCTTTCCATACGGTCTGTCAACATAAAAATCCGGGTCGTGGGAGTGGTTGTACGCAACATTATTTATAATCATTTTTGCATCACCATGATATTATTATTTACTTTGCACAAAAAGTTAGTCTAATTGCATTATACGTTATTGCAATGAATTTGTCAATACTATATAATTAAAAATGTTGACAACGGCCGTTGACATATAGGTTTTTTATTTATCGGTTAAATAATAGATGGAGGATTAAATTGATTATGAATAAGTTTTGTGTAAAGGTAGCAGCTTTATGTCTTTCAGCTGCAATGTTCACTTCAGCATTTGCTGTACCATCATTATGGAACGCAGGTACAGTTGCAGATGTTGTTAGTGCAGCTACAGAAGAAGAACCGGTTGAACTTCTCAAAAATACAGATTTTGAATCAGGTACAAAAAAGTGGGCTACATATACAGCAAGCGGTGGTTCGGCTAAGATCAGTGCAGAAGACGGAAAACTTGCACTTAAAGTAGCAACAGTAGGTAAGCTTAACTACGGTGTTCAGCTCTACTACGACATACTTCCTATGTATCAGAACGGTGTTTACAGATTCAGATTTGACATTTCAAGTGACATCGACAGAAAAGTAGAAGCTATGGTTCAGCAGAATGGCGGTAAATATCAGTCATATGTCTGGAAGGGACTTGAACTTACAAGTGAACCACAGACAGTAGACATTACTTTCACTATGAAAGCCGAAACAGACCAGTTTGCAAGAATGGTATTTAACTGCGGTAATCCTGAAGAAGGCGGTCCTGAACTCGGCGAACATACAATTTATCTTGACAACGTTCACCTTGAACTTATAGATGACAGCAAAGTTGATTATACAGGATTTATCGTTGAAGAAGAAAAAATAATCACAAATCAGATCGGATATCTTCCTGATATGGCTAAGACAGCTGTATTCAGAGGTTCTGCTGAAGAAGTTGGTAAAGAATTTTATGTAGTAAATTCTGAAACTAAGAAAACTGTTTATACAGGTGAAATAACAGGTGGAGTAGAAAATGCTTCTGCTGATGAAGTTGACTGGTACGGTGATTTCTCAGAAGTTAAGGAAGCAGGCAAATACTACATCACAACAGATGTTATCACAGATCCGTCATATGAATTCTCAATCGGCGAAGATGTTTATGACAAGGCTTTTGACGCAAGCGTATATATGCTTTACCTCCAGAGATGCGGTTGCGAAGTAGCTGATAAGGATTACGGTCATGATGTATGTCACGCAAGCGAAGCTGTAATATACAAGACTGACGAAAAGATCGATGTTACAGGTGGCTGGCATGATGCAGGTGACTACGGTCGTTATATCGTACCTGCTGCTAAGACTGTAGCAGACCTCCTTATCGCATACGAAAAGAATCCTGAACTGTTCGGTGATGATCTCGGAATTCCTGAAAGCGGAAACAAGATCCCTGACGTTCTTGATGAAGTACGTTACGAACTCGAATGGATGCTCAAGATGCAGAACAAGGAAACAGGCGGTGTTTACCATAAGGTATCATGCGAAAACTTCCCGGGCTATGTATTGCCTGAAAAGGAAAAGGATACACTCATAGTTACTCCTGTTTCAACAACAGCAACAGCTGACTTCTGTGCATCTATGGCTATGGCTTACGAATGGTACAAGGATATAGACAAGGAATTTGCTGACAAGTGTCTTGTAGCAGCTGAATCTGCATGGGGATTCCTTGAGAAAAATCCTGATCTTATATTCGCAAATCCTAAGGATATAAAAACAGGTGACTACGGTGACAAGTCTGACGTTGATGAAAGATACTGGGCTGCTGCTCAGATGTACAGAGCAACAGGCGATACAAAGTATGAAGAAGCTTTCCTTTCATACGCAGGCACAAAGGGCAAGTCAGGTCTTGACTGGTCTACAGTAGGCGCTTACGGAAATATTGCATACCTTACAATGGATAAGGAACTTCAGCATGAAGAAGCATACGAAGTTGCTAAGAGCGCTCTTCTCAAAGAAGCAGCTACAGCCCTTAAAACTGCTGAAACAACACCATACGGAGTTGCTATCTCATCATATGCATGGGGAAGTAACATGACGATCGCAAACTGCGGTATGATACTTCAGACAGCTGCAATGATCGATGATTCAGCTGATTACAAGAAGGCTGCCAACGAACAGCTCAACTATCTCTTTGGTAAGAACCCATGTGGTACAAGCTTCCTTACAGGATACGGTACAGTAAGTCCTGTAGCTCCACACCACAGACCTTCTATGGCTCTTGAAAAATGCGTTCCCGGTATGCTTGTAGGCGGTGTAAACTCAAATCTTGAAGATCCTGCAGCACTTGGTCTCCTTGAAGATGCACCACCGGCAAAATGTTTCATAGATAATGCTGAAAGTTACTCAACAAACGAAATCACTATCTACTGGAACTCTCCACTCGTTGCACTTCTCGCAGGTGTTCTTACAGATGATGCACCATCTGTTGAACCTGGACCGTCAGAGCCCGGAGATAAGGAAGGAACATACGGAGATCTTGATAACAACGACAAGGTTGAACTTACAGACCTTACATTACTCAGCTTACATCTTATAGGCGATTCTTTACTTGGTGAAGATGTATTGAAGTATGCTGACGTTAATGCAAGCGGTAAAGTTGATATAGCTGACCTTGCACACTTCAAGCAGTATCTCAGCAAAGATGAAACTGTAGTTCTCGGTCCTGTTGCTGAATAATAGCTTAAAACAGAAATTTTCCTAATTTTAATCTTTCATAATCAAAACAACCGATACGCATCATGTGTATCGGTTGTTTGCTTTGTGTTATTTTATTTTAACAAAACTTTTTTTGAAATTTTTGTTTTTGACGTTTTGACTATATTAATTCACAAAATCGGGAAAAATTCTCTTAATATGTTACAGAGAAATGCTTGACTTAATGGAAAAATGGTGCTATTATGAATATAGTTAGAAAGTTACTTTGTTGGTATTTTAAGCAGAGAGGTGAGAACAGTGGAAGACAAGAAATTTCAGAAGTTGGTTCTTGAGCAACTGGCTGATTTGAAGACTGAAGTTTCAAAGATGAGCGATCGTCTTGCAAGCGTAGAAAGCGAAGTTGAAAAGATGAGCGCCGATATGAAGAAAGTCAGAACAGAATTGGACGTACTCAGAGAAGTTTCAGGCGTAACAACTACATCAGTTGCATCTGCAGGAAAAGCAGGTCGCAGAGGTTCATGGAGTCAGGTGTTTTACGGTTGATTATCATGCAAATTGAATTTTTAGAGAGTTGGACGATATCATTAAACTAATGTGTCGTCCGGCTCTTTTATTTTTTGTGTTAAGACGTTAGATTTTAGAGAAAAAATTAAAATTAATTGACATATATACGTTTTTGATGCTTTTATTTGTTAAATTCGGAATTAATTTTAGAATAAAAAATGAAATAACTCTTTTATTTTTTATTTTATTGTGATATAATTAGTAATGAAAAAAATACAACCATATCGGAGGACTTTACAATGAGAGCAGTAATTACTGTTATAGGCAAAGATAATGTAGGAATTTTAACAAAGGTAAGTGCTGTCTGCACTAAGTACAACGCAAATGTTATCGAGGTAACTCAGTCAGTTTTACAGGATATGTTTGCTATGATCATGCTGGTTGATATTTCATCACTTAACAAGGATTTTTCAGTTCTTGCAGATGAAATGAATGAACTCGGACAGACACTGAAACTTTCCATACACACAATGCATGAGGATATTTTTAATTCTATGCACAAAATATGATCAGTGAATGTCATTTACCTTTTTATGAGGTAACGGCACACAGATTTTAAATTTACATATAAATTTCAGATTTTCATTTTACAGAGGAGAAGTTTTTTGATGTTAAATGCATATGATATACTTGAAACTATCAGAATGATACAGGACGAATGCCTTGATATACGTACAATAACAATGGGAATATCACTTCTTGATTGTATCGACAGCGATATAGACAAGGCTTGTAACAAAGTATATGAAAAGATTATGAGAAAGGCTGAAAACCTTGTAAAAACAGGTGAGCAGATCGAAAAGGAATACGGTATTCCGATAATAAACAAAAGAATATCTGTTACACCTATCGCAATGGTAAGTGCAGCCTGTACTCAGAAAGAACCTGTTAAATTTGCACTGGCTCTTCAGAAAGCGGCCGATCAGTGCGGAGTAAACTTTATCGGTGGTTATTCTGCTCTCGTGCAGAAAGGTTTCAGTGCAGGTGATATAGAACTTATCAATTCTATTCCTGAGGCTCTTTCCAGAACAAATAATATCTGTTCTTCAGTAAACGTTGGTTCAACAAGAACAGGTATAAATATGGACGCTGTTGCTCTTATGGGTAAGATAGTAAAGCAGTCTGCAGAAATAACAGCTGACAGAGATTGTATCGGTCCTGCAAAACTCGTTGTTTTCTGTAATGCAGTAGAAGATAATCCGTTTATGGCAGGTGCTTTCCATGGTGTCGGTGAACCTGACTGTGCTATAAATGTAGGTGTATCAGGTCCTGGTGTTGTTCGTTCAGCTGTTTCAAAGTATCCTGATGCTGATATTTCACAGATAGCTGACGTTATAAAGAAGACAGCTTTCAAGATAACAAGAATGGGACAGCTTGTAGGTGCAAGAGCATCACAGATGTTAAATGTTCCTTTCGGAATAGTTGACCTTTCACTTGCACCAACACCGGCAGTAGGCGACAGTGTTGCATATATACTTGAAGAACTTGGTCTTGAAACATGCGGTACACACGGTACTACAGCAGCACTTGCTCTTCTCAATGACGCAGTTAAAAAAGGTGGCGTTATGGCTTCTTCACATATCGGTGGTTTGTCAGGTGCATTTATACCTGTTTCAGAAGACGCAGGTATGATCGCTGCGGCAGAGGCAGGAGTTCTTCAGCTTGACAAGCTTGAAGCAATGACAGCTGTATGTTCTGTTGGTCTTGATATGATAGCTGTACCGGGTGATGTTGAAGCTTCAACTATTTCCGCTATTATAGCTGACGAAGCTGCTATTGGTATGGTAAACAACAAGACAACAGCAGTAAGAGTTATTCCTGCAATAGGTAAAAAAGAAGGCGATGTTCTTGAATTTGGCGGTCTTCTCGGAAGCGGTCCTGTAATGAAGGTTCATAAAGAATCATCTGCCAAGTTTATAAATCGTGGCGGAAGACTTCCGGCACCTATGCATAGCGTAAAGAACTAGTACTAAAAAAATATTCGGATTTTCCGGGGGTAAATATGGATATTGTTGATGAGATCATCAAAATGGACAGAGCTGCTGATGAACGTTTTTCTCAGGCTAGCGATAAACAGAAAAAAATATTGAATGATTCGTATGATGAGGCTATAGAGTTAAAAGAGAAACTCAGGGCGGATGCAGATGCTGAAATACTTAAAATTGAGAAAACGCATCAGGAGAGTATAGATGCAAAAATAGGCAAGATTCATGACGAGTATGCTCAAAAGACGAAAGCGCTCGATGAAGCATACGAAAATATGAACAGTTCAATAGTTGACGAGATCTTCCGTTCGATAGTAGGTGAGAAGATTTGATAAAGTATACTAAAAATGCTACTATAGTCCGTGCGCAGGCTATGTACGGAAAGCGTTTAAAACAGAATGATTATCGTGAACTTGCCGGTAAAAAGAGCGTTTCAGAAGTGGCTGATTATCTTAAAAGAAATACTCATTATTCTTCGGCTTTGAGTACGATAAACCCTTTGACTATACACAGAGGACATCTTGAGTCGATATTGCGCAGATATTCTTTTGAACGATATATCTCATTATGCGATTTTCAGCAGTTACGCAAAGAAAAGTTTTATAACTATTTACTTGTTTTATCGGAAATAAGGGAAATACTAAGTGTTATACTTCACATAAATGCAGGGAACAGTGATGAGTATATCTCATCACTCCCCTCATATCTTGTTTCAAAAACAAGTTTTGATCTTATACAGCTTGCCAGAGTTCGCAGTATAAAAGACCTGATGGAAGTGATTCGTCATACGCCGTATCACAGTGTTCTTGAAAAAGTTTTTTTACAGAGCGAAGGCAAGGCAGATTATCTTTTATGTGAATACGAACTCAGAATGTATTATTTCAAATGGCTTATTGACGTTGTTAATAAAGATCTGAAAGGTAAAGCCAGAGATTCACTTGTTTCACAGATAAAGATGCAGATAGACTTTATAGATATCATAAATGCGTATCGTATGAAAAAATATTATGATCTTCCCGCTGATGAGATAGACAAAAGATCTTTTTCTTTTTACGGAAGATTAAACTCAAAAAAATACAGACAACTTCTTGAAACACCGTCAGAAGAAGAGTTTTTTAACGCACTTTCCAAAACATATTACGGTAAGCGAATGAATTTTGAAAATGACAACTTTGAAAATGAAATTATTCTTCAGAGGAGTCTTCTTGCAAGACGTTCTCTTAAATTTTCAGAAGATGCAGCTGTAAGCATTTACTCTGTTATGTATCTTTTTGATATAGAACTGAGTAATATTATAAAAATAATAGAGGGAATACGTTATAACAGGTCTTCTGAATATATTCTTGGGATTATTGTATCAATGGGATAATTTTTTTAAAAATTATGAATAGAGGAGGGATCATAATGTCAATCGAAAAAATGATGCTTGTCAATATAGCCGGACAAATTGACGGGCTTGACAGAGCAATCGAAAAATGTGTAAACAGTGAATGTTTTCATATAGAATCGGCATCGAGTACTTTTGATGCGGAAAACTCCGGATTTGTACAGCTAAGAGAAGAAAATCCTTATAAAGATATACTTTCTGAGCTTCTGACAATAAATCTTGGAGAAGAAATGAAATATAAAGAAACGGATTTTTCAGATGTAGCTGATATGCCTTTTGAAAAACTTGAGGAATATGTTAAGGAGATCAGTGAAAAATCTTCAGTTCTTAATAAAGAAATAGAAGATACCAAAAAATTTATTTCCGAGCATAAGCAGATACTGACACAGCTCAAGCATCTGCATGGTATGGAAATCGACATGGAAAGTCTTTTCAGATGTAAGTACGTACATGTGCGTTTTGGAAAGCTTCCTGTAGACAGCTATATCAAGTTGCAGTATTATGATACGGACCAGTTTATATTTGTTCATTATGACGTGGATGATGATTATTACTGGGGAATGTATCTTGTACCGGTTTCAAACATCAAAAAGGCTGACAAGATATTTTCAGACCTGTATTTCGAACGAATATGGGTTCCTGATTATGTTACCGGAAAACCTGATGAGGAAATAGAAGATGTCCGTAAAAAATATGATGAGGCATTAAAAAGAAAAGAAAAGCTTTTGGAATGTCAGAAAAATCTGATAAATGCTGAACAGGATAAACTTATAAAAGTTTTTTGCAGATTAAAGTACCTCTATGATTGTTTTGAACTTCGCTCAAAGGCTTCTGTTCTTAAAGATAAGTTTCTGATAGTAGGTTTTGTATCCCAAAAGGATTCTGAAAAGTTTGTCGCACTTTTTGATAAGATAAAAGGTGTATCAGTCGTCTTGAAACCACCGGATTCGGAGATGGGACTTAAGATACCGGTCAAGCTTAAAACAAATAAATTTACAAATCCTTTTTCGATGTTTGTTGAGATGTATGGAATGCCCGATTACGGAGGGTTTAACCCTATAAATCTTGTAGCGATATCATACACGCTGATTTTTGGTATAATGTTTGGCGATCTGGGTCACGGACTTGTTCTTGCGATACTGGGAGCACTGCTTTACAAAAAAACGAAAAACAAACTTTGTGCTATCATTTCAAGGATAGGTATTTCAAGCGCATTTTTTGGCTTGATATTCGGATCGGTGTTTGGATTTGAACACCTTCTTGATCCTTTGTATCGTATGATCGGATTTGAAGAAAAACCGATAGAGGTAATTGAAAACGTTAATGTGGTTCTTATTTCTGCTATAGCGCTTGGTGTGGTACTGATAATGATATCTATAGTTATAAATATCATATCGTGCCTGAAGAAAAAAGAATATGATAAAGCGTTATTCGGAAACAACGGTATAACAGGACTTGTTTTCTTTGGTGCTATAATATTTGCTGTACTTTCCATGTTTGTATGGAATAAAAATATTTTTAACATACCGTTTGTTATGTTTTTTATTATACTTCCGCTGGTTGTTATGATGTTCAGAGAACCGCTTGGTTGTGTGGTAAGTGGTAAAAAGTACAAGTATGAAGGAATGGGTGACTTTATCGCGTCAAACTTTTTTGAAGTATTTGAGTTCGTTTTAGGCTACGTTACAAATACACTTTCATTTGTGCGTATAGGCGGATTTGTACTCTCTCATGCCGCTATGATGTCTGTAGTAATGCTTCTTTCTGAAATGTATCAGGGTGCTTCTCCGGTTATAATAGTTCTCGGCAATATTTTTGTTATCGGAGTAGAAGGTATGCTGTCGGGAATTCAGGCTCTGAGACTGGAGTTCTATGAGATATTTTCACGTTGTTATGACGGCGACGGAAAACCTTTTGAGCCTGTCAGGATCAATTATGAAGTAAACCCTGAATAAATTTTGTTATATTTAATATAAGGAAACGGAGAAAAAATTTATGAATATATTAGAGTTGGTATTGACCCCTGCATTGATTTTGTGTATTATATCACTTCCTTTTATCGCTTTCCTCGGAAAGAGAAAATCTCCTAAAAAAGCCAGAAATGCTATCATAGCAAATCTTTGTTCTTTCTTTGCAGTTCTTGCTTTGGCAGTTATCTTTCCTATAGGTGGTTTTGTAAGTGCGGAAACTGCAGAAGCAACAGCACAGGCTGTAAATAACAATGCAGGACTTGCATATATAGCTGCGGCACTTGCAGTAGGGCTTGGTTCTATAGGTTGCGGTATTGCAGTTGCTTCAGGTGCTCCTGCCGCTATCGGTGCAGTAGCAGAAGAACCAAAATCATTTGGTAAATCGCTCATTTTCGTTGCTTTGGGCGAAGGTGTTGCTCTTTATGGATTTATCATAGCATTTATGATTATCGGTAAGGTTTAAGTTTATGAAATTTTATCTTATCAGTGATAATATAGATACTCTTATGGGATTGAGGCTTGGAGGAATAGAGGGAATAGTTGTTCATGAAAAACATGAAGTGAAAGAGGCTTTAGGTAAGGCTATGTCGGATAAAGAAATAGCAGTTGTCCTTATAACTCAGAAGCTGGTTACCGATTCATCAGATTTGATCTATGATCTGAAACTCAACAGAAAATATCCCCTTATCGTAGAAATACCGGACAGGCACGGTTCATCTCATATCTCGGCATCCATTTCGCAATATGTTCGTGAAGCAGTTGGCATCAGAATATAAGCAGATGGATGTCTGCTTTTTTACAGAGCTATTAATGAAAGGAAATATGTAGTATGATGGACGCAAATCTGAAAAAATTTATAGATGCAATTAATTCTGACGTAGACAGACAGATAGAAGAAATGCTGTCAGAAGCTGAAGATAAAAGAACAGATATACTTAAAAATGCAGAAACGGAAGCTCTTAATGAGCAGTATATAAGAATAAGGTCAGCAGTTACCGAAGCCGAACGCAAAGAAAAAATGACAGTATCAAAAGAAGAACAGACATCAAAGATAAATCTTCTTACACACCGTGAAGAACTTGTTCAGAAAATATTCAGAAAAGTCGAAGAAAAGATAATGGATTTTGTACAGACTCCTGATTATGAAGACTATCTTCTCGGACTTCTTGAAAATGAAAAAATACATGATAATACTGTTATATTTCTAAAGCCCGATGATATGAAATATGTAAATACACTAAAGGAAACTCAGCGTTCCAACTGCGTGTTTACGGAAGAACCCTCTATAAAATACGGCGGACTTTCGATTTATGATAAGAGTACATCGGTACTTATTGACAAAACTATCGATAATATGCTCGATGAAGAGAAAAAAGGGTTCAGTTCAAAATACAGACTGGCGTAAGAGAAAAAAATGGGATCACCCTGTTTATAAGGAGAAATTTATGCAGAATTTTATCTATGCAATAAACGGACCGGTTGTAAAAGTCAAAGATACAAAAGATTTTTCTATGCTTGAAATGGTTTATGTCGGACATAAGCGTCTGATAGGAGAAGTAATAGGAATAACCGAAAAATATACTACTATCCAGGTCTACGAAACAACGACCGGTTTAAAAATCGGTGAACCTGTATACACAACAGGTATGCCTATGTGTGCCACACTCGGACCGGGAATAATCTCAAATATTTTTGACGGCATCGAAAGACCGCTTCTTAAAATAGAAGAAGTTTCAGGAGGTGCGTTTATTTCGGAAGGTGCAAATGTTGAGTCACTTGATACCGAAAAAGAATATGAAACAAAGATAACTGTCAAAGTCGGTGATCATCTCAAAGGCGGTCAGATATATGCAGAGTGTCAGGAAACACCGGTAATAAAACACTACTGTATGTTGTCACCGCTTTTGGAAGGTGAAGTTATATCGGTAAATGAAGACGGTTGTTATAAAATAAATGATACAGTATGTATGATAAAAGACAGTAACGGAAAAGAAATTCCGCTCACATTGTGTCAGAAATGGCCTATACGACAGCCTCGTCCTGTTAAAGAGAGAATGCTCATTTCAAAACCTCTCATAACAGGTCAGAGAGTTATAGATACTGTTTTGCCGATAGCCAAGGGCGGTACTGCGGCTATACCGGGAGGCTTCGGAACAGGAAAGACTATGACTCAGCACCAGCTTGCCAAGTGGTGTGACGCAGATATAATCGTGTATATAGGTTGCGGAGAACGTGGAAATGAAATGACACAGGTTCTCGAAGAATTTTCACAGCTTATAGACCCCAAAAGCAACAGACCGCTGACAGACCGTACAGTTCTTATTGCAAATACTTCAAATATGCCTGTTGCGGCCAGAGAAGCGTCTATTTATACAGGAATAACGCTTGCGGAATATTATCGTGATATGGGATATCATATAGCTATAATGGCTGATTCAACTTCAAGATGGGCTGAAGCTTTGCGTGAGATATCGGGAAGACTTGAAGAAATGCCTGCCGAAGAAGGTTTCCCTGCATATCTTCCGTCAAGATTGTCCGAGTTCTATGAGAGAGCCGGATATATGCAGACTCTTTCTGATAAGGAAGGTTCAGTAACGATAATAGGTGCGGTTTCACCTCAGGGTTCAGATTTTTCAGAACCTGTTACTCAGAACACAAAGAGATTTGTGCGCTGCTTCTGGACTCTTGACAAATCTCTCGCTTACGCAAGACATTATCCGGCTATCAACTGGACTACAAGTTACAGCGAATATTTAGATGATATAAGTGAGTACTATGTACTGAATGCAGGACGTGATTTTATGGAATGCAGACAGCAGATCTCAAATATACTCATAGAGGAAAACAAACTCATGGAAATAGTAAAACTTATCGGTTCTGATGTTCTTCCCGATGATCAGAAACTGATAATAGAGATCGCCAGAGTGGTACGTGTCGGATTTCTCCAGCAAAATGCATATCATAAGGACGATACATTTGTGCCACTTAAAAAACAGCTTCTTATGATGAAGGTAATACTGCATCTTTACTCGGAGTCAAAGAGAATCATTTCAGAGGGAAAAACAATAGGTCTTATACTGAAAACAGGT
This sequence comes from Ruminococcus sp., assembly GCA_015066745.1. Classification (GTDB taxonomy): domain Bacteria; phylum Bacillota; class Clostridia; order Oscillospirales; family Ruminococcaceae; genus HUN007. Next base: position 20,078 of record SVNW01000043.1, read on the forward strand.
CTTATTGAAAAAGTAATAAAAATGAAATATGATATTCCTAACGATAAACCTGAGATGTTTGATAACTATTTTAAAGAAATAACAGAAACTCTTGATAAAATTACAAATGATGATGATGATTGGAGTAACAAGTAATGAGCATACAATATATAGGACTTAATGAGATAAACGGTCCGCTTATTGCACTTGAACACGTAAACGGAGCGAGCTTTGACGAAGTTGCAGTTATAAAACTTCAGGACGGATCAGAAAGAACAGGCAGAGTTGTCGAGATGTCGGGCGATAAGGTAATACTTCAGGTATTTGAAGGTACTAAAGGACTATCTCTTAAAAATACAAAAACTTCATTTACGGGAAAGCCTCTTGAAATACCGCTTTCTGAAGATATTCTCGGTCGTGTATTTAACGGAGCAGGAAAACCTATAGACAATCTGGGATATATTTATCCGGAGAAATTTGCTGACATTAACGGAAAACCGCTTAATCCTGTTTCGAGAACATATCCGAGAAACTATATCAGAACAGGAATATCGTCTATAGATTGTCTTATGACTCTTATCAGAGGTCAGAAACTTCCTATATTTTCAGGTTCGGGACTTTCACACAACAAACTTGCTGTTCAGCTCGTAAGACAATCACAGATAGCAGATGAAAGCGGTCAGGAATTTGCGGTCGTATTTGGTGCTATGGGTGTAAAACATGATGTTGCCGATTATTTCAGAAAAAGTTTTGAAGAGAGCGGAGTTTTAAAAAACGTTGTTATGTTTTTAAATCTTGCAAATGACCCGATAATAGAGAGAATACTCACTCCACGATGCGCTCTGACAGCGGCGGAATATCTGGCGTATGAAAAGAATATGCATATACTTGTTATTCTTACAGATATGACATCATATGCCGAGGCACTTCGTGAATTCAGTTCTTCAAAAGGGGAGATACCGGGAAGAAAAGGTTATCCGGGTTATCTTTATTCTGACCTTGCATCACTTTATGAACGTGCAGGCATAGTAAACGGTTCTGAGGGCAGTGTTACACAGATACCTATACTCACTATGCCAAATGATGATATAACACACCCTGTTCCCGATCTTACAGGATATATAACCGAAGGTCAGATAGTTCTTGACAGAAATCTTGATCAGACAGGAATATATCCTTCAATTTCTGTTCTTCCGTCTCTGTCACGTCTTATGAAGGACGGTATAGGTGAAGGATATACAAGATCAGATCATTCGGCAGTGGCAAATCAGTTGTTTGCATCTTATGCAAGAGTTCAGGAAGCGCGTTCACTTGCGGCTGTAATCGGCGAAGAAGAACTTTCAGAGATAGACAAGATGTATATGGGATTTGGTGTGAACTTTGAAAAGTATTTTATAAATCAGGGATTTGAAGAAAACCGCACAATAGAACAGACACTTGATCTTGGCTGGGCGCTTCTTTCACTTCTTCCTGTTTCAGAACTTGACCGAATAGATGAAAAGCTTCTTGAAAAGAAATACGATCCTGAACTTGCAAAAAGATTTACTGATTAAGGAGTTGATTTTTTGACTGAACAGATATTCCCTACAAAAGGTAATCTTATAAAAGCACGAAAAGATCTTGCGCTTTCCCGTCTGGGATATGAACTTATGGACAGGAAACGTAATATTCTTGTAAGAGAACTTATGCAACTCGTAGATGCCGCCAAAGAAATACGTGTTTCGATAGAACAGACATATGTTGAAGCATATAGTGCATTGCAGGAAGCAAATATAAGTCTCGGAGTTATAGAAAAATTTGCTCAGGCAGTTCCGGTAGAAACATCACTGAAAGTTGAATACAGAAGTGTAATGGGTGTTGAAATACCGACTGTTATGATAGAGGAAAATATTCCTCCTGCTCCTTTCGGATTTTATGATACAGATGTGCATCTCGACAAGGCATATATTTTATTTATAAAGGTAAAACAAATGACAGCTCATCTCGCAGAAGTTGAAAACAGCATATACAGGCTTGCCCATGCAATAAAGAAAACTCAGAAAAGAGCAAATGCACTTAAAAATATTTTGATACCAAAGTTTGAAGGTATCTCAAAATATATTACCGACAGTCTTGAGGAAAAGGAACGTGAAGAATTTTCAAGACTAAAAGTAATCAAAAGACAAAAAAATCTGAAAAGTCAGATCGTAAAAAATGGAGAGAAATAACAGATGCTATTATCAGCTGAAAATATTTTTAAAAATTATGGTATGAAGCAGTTACTTAACGGAGTATCACTTTATCTCAATGAAGGTGACAGAATAGGGATCATAGGTATCAATGGTACGGGAAAGAGTACGCTTTTACGTATTCTTGCAGGCGTCAGTGGACCTGACAGCGGAAATATTTCTACAAAACCAAATATACAGATCTCATATCTTCCGCAAAATCCTGATATAAACCCGGAAATGACTGTTCTTGAACAGGTTATGAGCGATATGCCTGCAGAGTATCGTGAAGTTAATGAGTATGAAGCAAAATCTATGCTCAACAAACTTGGAATAAGTGATTTTACTGCAAAAATGGGCACACTTTCAGGCGGACAGTGCAAAAGAGTTGCTCTTGCAGGAACTCTTATACACCCTGCTGATATCCTTATTCTCGATGAGCCTACCAACCATCTCGACAGCTATATGGTATCCTGGCTTGAAGAAAGACTAAACAAGTTTAACGGTGGTCTTGTAATGATAACACATGACCGTTATTTTCTTGAGAGGGTAGTTACAAAGATAACTGAACTTTCACGAGGAAAGCTGTATACTTATGAAGCGAATTTTTCCAAGTATCTAGAACTTAAATCCCAGCGTGAAGAAATGGAACTGGCAAGTGAAAGAAAACGCCAGTCCATATTGCGCCGTGAATACCAGTGGATCATGAGGGCGGCAAGAGCAAGAGGAACAAAGAGCAAGGACAGAATAGAACGATATCATGAATTAAAAGACCGCTCAGGTCCGGAATTTGATGAAAAAGCGAAGATATCTTCCTTATCAAGCAGACTTGGAAAGAAAACGATAGAGTTAAAAAATATCTCTAAAAAATACGGTGATAAAGTTGTTGTAAATGATTTTTCATATATCATAAGCCGTGATGACAGAATTGGTATAGTAGGAAGAAACGGTGCAGGAAAGTCAACTTTGCTTAATATGATGTGCGGAAAAATAAGCACCGACAGCGGAAGCGTGGAAATAGGCGATACTGTAAAGATAGGATATTTTACTCAGGATTCACGTGATCTTGATCCGGACAAAAAGGTATTTGACTTTATACACGATATTTCTGATTCGGTAAAAACAAATGACGGTACATTTTCTGCGTCACAGATGCTTGAAAGATTTCTTTTTTATCCCGATTTACAGCAGTCTCTTATAGGCAGACTCAGCGGTGGCGAAAAAAGAAGACTGTATCTTTTAAGCATACTTATGGAAGCGCCGAATATCCTCGTATTTGACGAGCCGACAAACGATCTTGACATTGAAACACTCAGAATACTTGAAGATTACATAGAATCTTTTGACGGAGCGGTATTATCGGTATCCCATGACAGATATTTTCTTGACAAGACTGCACAGCAGATCTTTGAAGTCGGAGAAAACGGAAATATACGTGTATTTATCGGCGATTACACTGATTATACAGAGAAAACCGCAAATGAAAAGAAACAGGAAGAAACAGAGAAAAAAGCATCTTTGCAGACAAACGAAAAAAGAACACACGCTTTAAAGTTCAGCTTCAAAGAACAGCGTGAATATGAAACGATCGATCAGGATATAGCAGATCTTGAAAACAAGATAGAAGAATGTGATAAAGAGATCGCTTCGCAGACAAGTGACTATGTAAAACTGCAGGAACTTACCGAGCAGAAAGAAAAGCTTGAAAGCGAACTTGAATATAAGACAGAACGCTGGATCTATTTAAATGAGCTTGCAGAGGAAATAGAGAAGCGTAGGAATATGTAGTTATCTTACAAAAATAGACTAATCCAATCCGGATTAGTCTATTTTTTCAGATCATATTAAATTAAAGAGCATTTATAGCATCTATCAATTCGCCAAGATACTTATTTACATCTTCTTTTGTCTTTATAGAACTATCATTAAAAATAGTTTCGGGTTTGAAACTAAGTCTAAGAGATCCGCCTACAGCACTTGATGTATTGTATGCTGAATTAGCATGATACCAGTCACCTGTTTTAGTGTTGATATATATGCAGTACTCATCGCTGAAGCTGTTTGTATTTACATCATAGATAAGAATTCTTGCATTGTATTTTGAGTCAACATTTTTCCAGTGAGCATTTCTAGGCTGATTTAAATCGAGATTTTCTCTGAATTCAAGTCCTTCACATACAACTGCATGACCGTCAGTTGTATTTGAGCAAGGTGAAAAACAAAGTTCTGCCTTGTCTGCGCCATATGTAATGTATTCTGCATATTTAACAAACTCGGTATTTACCGAACTGACGGATATATCGGAAAGAACTCCGCATCTGAGCCAGCAGGCTGTTGCAAATAATCTGCATTTGTTTGAAAAATCAATCTTTCCGCTTTTTCCTTGCTTTGTTCTCATAGAATTAAGAGTAACTGAATCGGGAGTATTGAAAGAGTACTTATCAAGATCAAGTTTGTATGAATAATCAGAAATATTAAAGTAATCGTTAGCTGAAAGCACTGACAGGGCAGCGAGTCCGTAGCATATACCGTTAAATTTTTTGTGTCTGTCATAATCAAACGGATAGAATGATTTGAGTCTGCTGTCAAAGCAGTAATTACCACTATCATTTGACCAGAAACGAGCACTATTAGTCAGGTTCCAGACGTTTTTCTGAATGTTTTCGTTAAATTCTTTATTGTTGTCAACGACATTTAATGAAGCAGTTTTTATATCTTTGTATTCAAAACCGTTTCTGTCTGCAAATGCTGATGCTGTTGTGCGACTTCCGTTGCCCCATACAACAAACTTATTATTTTTCTTGCTGAAACTTTTCCAGCCTGCGTTATTACCACCGCTGAATGTTGTATAAGGATTTTTAAATACGATATACTCCATTGATTCACAGCCTATAAAAGCCTGATCTCCGATCTCGGTAAGTTTTTCAGGCATAAGAACAGTTGTCAGCTTTACATTGTTTTTAAAAGCTTTTGATTTGATAAACCTTACTGAATCTGGGAGATAGATATATTCCAGAGAAGTACAGTCAGCAAAGGCTTCCTTGTTGATTGATGATGCATTTTCAGGTAATTTGATCTTTGTGAGATTTTTACAGCCTGAAAAAGTTTTTTCACGTACACTTCCTGCGTATGTCTGGGATATATCTAAATGTTTTATGCCACTGTTCATAAATGCTCCTTCGCCTATATAATTAAGCGAATCAAAATACAGACCGCCATCTGTAAAAAGTTCCGGAGTATTAAGAAAAGCATAGCTTCCTATCTGTTCAAGATTATCAGAGAAATGGACCATACGAAGATTTGGACAGTCTGCAAATGAATATGAATCGATCTGTTTTAAACTTTTTCTTCTGTTATCATTATAAGTTGTAGATACTTCTGTAAGGTTATTACAGCCTTTAAATGCGTTCTGACCGATATATTCAACGTGCTTTGCACCGCTGATTTTTTCAAGACAAACCTGTCCTTCAAAGGCATTTGGCTCAATTTTGGTTACCTTGTATTCTTTTCCGTTTACAGTGATCACATCAGGTATTTTTATTTCTGAATAAGCTATACAGATTGAACCGCATATAGTTGCTGTTTTTTCGTTTTCGTTTATTATTCTGTAACACAGTGAGTTGTAATTTTGTTCATCACAGAATATCTGGATAGCAGACTGATCTGTTATTCCTGTACAGCAAGGCTGTCTGCGCATTGTTACTGCACTCACAGATACAGGACTGTCAGAAAATATACCATAACTCTGACTTAACATTCCAAATCCGTTTGTTACGATTGCGATTGCTGCCAATACTGATAATGTTTTTCTTATACTTCTTTTCATGATAAACCTCTTTTCTTCCGGTATTTGTTCCGGCATTTTATATTTTTTTAATCCCTGCACCCTATGTTTACATTGTATGATGTTTTATAAATGAAATCAACCTTTTTTAGATAAGTTGCTATTTAAGACGGGTAAGTTGTGTTTTAGGACAGGTAAGTTGCATTTGAAATATATTAAGTTACTTTGTAAAAAAAAATAATCGCTGATCAGTACTAAAATTCATTAATCAGCTTGATTTGAGACATTTTTTATGGTATAATTAACACAGATTAGTTATTTTATATAAAGAGGGTGATTGTGCGTATGTTGACGAAAAAGTTGACAGAGAAAACCAACACCGAAAAAGAAGTAACTTATACCAATCGAGTGGGAAATAAAACAGTTATTGTCTGCATGTTACTGTTTGCATCGCTTTTTGTTGTTATGATATTTACAACAAGGACTTCCTATATAGATATAGGAGGCGCTAAGATACCAAGCGGATCTATAAACGGTGTTTTATCCGTTTTTCAGGTTGCTATAATGGTTTATGTAACCAGTGTTGAGAAAAGAACCGGTTATGCTATATCGCTTAGTGTTTTGATGGCTTATATAATTTATCTTCTTATAAAGATGGTCAGAACACAGGCAATTGATATTCTTCCGGGACTGGCAACGTTGATTTTTGGCGTATTTATGGTCTATGTTGTTTATAAAAACATGAGCCGTATAGCTAACAGTGAGGAAGCTTTGTACAAGCTTGCGTACAATGATTCTTTGACAGGACTACCAAACAGGCGTGCTTTTGATGATCAGATAGCCGGTCTCATCAATTCTCCAAGGTCAAAAAAATTCGCTCTTGCAGTTATAGACCTTGATAATTTCAAGGGAATAAACGATTCTATTGGTCACGAATGTGGTGACGGTGTATTGTGTGAAGTGGCGAAAAGATGGAAAGCAGTTCTTAAAGATGATGAATTTATTGCCAGACAAGGTGGCGATGAGTTTATAATTATTATCAGGAACTACGAAGATGAGGAATATGTAAAAAACAGAATGAGCGAATTTCTTGACGCTCTTTCCGATGAAATGGTCATAATGAATAATTGTTTTTTTGCCTCAGCCAGTTTTGGTGTAGCTTGCTTTCCGATTCACGCATCTGATTCGGAAAATTTATTCAGATACGCCGATATGGCAATGTATCAGGCTAAAATATCAAAGACAGATAAGATAAAGTTATTTGATATTTCTATGGTTGCCCCTGTCGAAAACGAATACATGTATGACAGACTCATAAGAAGCAACTTGCAGAATGATTCATTTGAATTAATGTTTCAGCCACAGTTCAAAGCCTCTACTCACGAATTAAGAGGATTTGAAGCTTTACTGAGAATGAAGGACGATTACGGAAGATATGTCAGTGCAGATAAGTTTATTCCTTATGCAGAAAAGAGCAAACTTATCTTCGATATAGACCGATGGGTTCTCAATAATGCTATGAAACTCATAAAGCCATATTACATCCTTTCAAGATCAGATTTTATTTTATCTATAAACATTTCAGCACTTCATCTCCAGAACGAAAGTCTTTTTGATGATATTGCACGTTCTTTGAAAATGCATGAATTTCCTTCAAAAAATCTAGAAATAGAGATCACAGAAACATCTCTTGTATCTTCGGTTGCAAATGCTACAATGTTGCTTAATAAGATAAAAAAGCTTGGTATAAAAGTTGCTCTTGATGATTTCGGAACAGGTTATGCATCTCTGAGTAATCTATCCGATCTTCCTATAGATTTACTTAAAATAGACAAAGTATTTATGGATAAAATGCTTATGGACGCAAAAAACAAAAACTTTGTTTCAGCCATAATTTCTATGGGGCATATTTTTAACTTTGAAGTAATTGCCGAGGGCGTTGAGTACGAAATACAGCTTGATGTTCTGAAAAAATTAGGTTGTGACTACATACAGGGATTTTTATGGGGCAGACCTCTTTCAATGGATGTAGTCGATAAGTTTTTAAGTGAATACTACAGACTCTGAATTGATTTTTTATGTAATCAGATAAAAATTATCATTAAAGCTTGTTCTTTAGTGATAATTTTTTTATTTTTTTATGCGTTTGTCCTGAAAAAATGGCAGTAACGGTTGACAGTACGCTTGAAAATTTTGTATAATTAAATAATACACAGATAAATATATTGAATGGGATCAGTATTAAAATGAAAAATAAAAAAATAATAATAGCTTTGGTATTTACGCTGATAGCTTGCTTAACAGCATATATCATAATTTCAGACAAAGAAAGCAAGAAGACAAATGAAAAAGTACAGGTGAAAAATGAAATCACTTCACAAACTACGGAAGATACAACTATAACCGAATACTATAACAGCGATACTGTATCTTCAACGTCACAGAGTACACACAGAGAAGTATCGTCTTCAAAACCTGAAACTTCTGAAATCTCCAAAACAGAGCAGTCAACTATCAGTTATACTTCTGCTTCGGATTTTTCAGCATCGGAAAGTAAAGATGCTGAAACAGAAGAGATCACTCCTGCAGAAACTGAAAATACTGTTACAGAAGCATCAACAGAAGCAACAGTTGTATCGGAAACTGAGGTAAGTGAAGAAGTAATTATTGATGACAGTCTGGAAAGTGCCTTAAACAGATATGGTTTTAGTTGCGAAAACCTCGGAAATTCGCAACAGCTTATTTTTGTTGAGTCATCGGGAACGTCCTGTACTGTATCTCTGTATGAAAAAACTGACTTGTGGGCCAAAAAAGTTTCTTATTTTGGTATAGTGGGAAAAAACGGAGTGAATCAGAAGAGCAGGGAAGGCGATTATTGTACGCCTTTTGGACTATATAGTCTGGGATTTGCTTTTGGTATGGAAAACTTTGACGGACTTAATGTAGAATACAGAATTATTAACAGCAACTGTTACTGGGTAGATGATCCGGAATCCGAATACTATAACCAATGGGTAGAAACAGATACTCCGGTCTGGAACAGTGCCGAACATTTATCGGATTATGAAAATAGTTATCGCTACGGAATAGTTATAAACTACAATATGAATCCTGTTGTTCCGGGGGCAGGATCAGCGATTTTTCTGCATTGTGCTACAGGTGATTACACCGCAGGGTGTGTGGCAGTTCCCGAAGAAAATATGACAGATATTTTAAGATGGGTAGACAGCGGTAAGTCACCTTTGATAATTATTGTATGAGCAGACAAATAAAAACACATGAAAAGAGGTTGAAAAATATGTTTGAACTTAACGGTAAGTATGGAACAGCAAAAATTTTTACAGATAACACAGATGATGAAACTATTTCACAGTTGATAAATCTGCTTAATCAGGAATTTACTCAGGACCTGAAAATCAGGATAATGCCTGACACACACGCAGGAAAAGGGTGTGTTATCGGCACGACTATGACCATAAATGATAAAATTGTTCCGAATCTTGTTGGAGTTGATATCGGGTGCGGTATGAAAGTAGTGAAATTAGCCGGTATAAAAAAGGAGAAACTTGACCTTAACAAACTTGATGAAGTCATTCGCAGTCATGTTCCTTCAGGTTTTGATATATGTGAGAAGAAACACAGATTTTTTGAAAAAGTGAAGATCTCTTCTTTGCATTGTGCAGATGACGGCGATATTAATTTTGAAAGAGCGGAAAAATCACTCGGCTCTCTTGGCGGAGGAAACCACTTTATAGAAATAAACGAAGACGAAAAAGGCGATATGTATCTTGTAATACATTCAGGTTCAAGATATTTTGGAAAACAGGTAGCAAAGTATTATCAGGATCGTGCCTGGAACAGAATCAGCAACTACGGGCGAAATGATATTATTAAAAATAAAATCAAAGAACTCAAAGAAGCAAACCGTGAAAAAGACATTCAGCAGGAAATTATGAAACTGAAACATCTGATGCCGTTAGTTCCGAAAGAACTGGCATATGTGGAAACAGATCTGTTTGATATGTATATTGATGATATGAAACTCACACAGGAGTATGCGTACTGGAATCGTGAAGCTATAGCGGAGACTATAATGAGATTTATGAATCTTGAAGCAGAGGAAACATTTCAGACGATTCATAATTATATTGATACAGAGAAAATGATTTTAAGAAAAGGTGCTGTATCGGCAGAATACGGAGAAAAGCTGATTATTCCTATAAATATGAGAGATGGGTCGCTTATATGTGTGGGTAAGGGAAATCCCGACTGGAACAATTCCGCTCCGCATGGCGCAGGGAGAATTATGTCAAGGGCAAAGGCAAAAGAGAGCGTGTCGCTTGAAGAGTATGAGGAATCGATGAAAGGGATTTATACTACGTGTGTAGGCATGGGGACTATTGACGAGTCACCAATGGCGTATAAGCCTATGCAGGAGATAATGGATAATATTCAGGATACGGTGGAGATTGTGAGGGTGATTAAGCCGGTTTATAATTTTAAGGCGGGGGGATGATGAGGAAAAATATAAGAGTTGAATTGTTTCGTAAAGAAAGCAAGTGTTAGATTTTTGTGAAATTATAACACTTGCTTTTTTGTTTTTATTTAACATACACAAAATTAATCTTTTGCGAAACAATAT
>SVNW01000044.1 GCA_015066745.1 Ruminococcus sp.
CCTCCATAGCTGTCTGACTGCCTGAATTTTTTGTGCGCTGAAAAGCTCTGATCGGTTCATCTTTTCCGCCTACTTCTTTCCAGTTTTTTATTTTCCCTGTATAGATATCCTGTATCTGCTGTACAGTCAGATTGTCTACAGGATTGTCTTTGTGGGTTATAAAAACAAATCCGTCAAGGGCTATAGGTTCGACTTCGAGAGTGACACCACAGCTTTTGGCATATGCGTATTCATCTTCCGAAGGAGGTGTTGCAAAGACAAGACTTACCGGTTTTGTGCAGTCTTCATCAGGATAGTGCCTTAATGTATTCGGATATTTGTTGATAAGATTGTTGTAGGAAACATCAGTTGTGTTGTGTGAAACGTACTTTGATATATTTTCATCATTTGCATTGAAAAATTGTCTTGCAAGTTCTGCAGTGACAGGTATAGTGGCAGTAGAGCCATCTATTCCTGCAAATTCTTCATGTGTAAGAAGAACTTGTGACGATATCTGTTTCCAGTTATCAGGTCGTTTAAGCATAACGTTTACACTGCTTGATATATAATTATCCTCGGCTGTTTTATCGGTTTCTTTACCAACCATACTTTTGTCAGTATCCAGATATTTGTATACTGCATATCCGCAACTGCCGATTATAGTTGCCGATAACAGTCCTATGATAACTCCGTTGACAGTAATTTTTTTCATTTTAAAACTCCTTTGCTTTTTTATTGATATATGAGTAATTATAGCATAAAAACTGTTTAAGTTCAATATTTACAGATTTTTTTGTAAGAAAGCTAAAAATAATGTTTGGATAATAGGTGTCATAGTTTTTATGTGCAAGTACTTTACAAAGAAAATTCATTGAACATTTTCTCATTATATGATATAATTATAAAGATATATTTATAAAGCAGGTAATAAAAATGAATACACCTATATACGACTATCTCGTTAAATATGCAAAAAGCGGTACAACACGTATGCATATGCCCGGACATAAGGGCGTAAGAGGTAAAAATGCGCTTTCAGAGATCTTTCCGCTGGATATAACTGAGATCACAGACGCAGGAAATCTTTTTGAAGAAGAAGGCATCATAGCTGAAAGTGAGAAAAATGCCACAGGATTATTTAAAACAGAGGCAACTTTCTATTCTGTCGGTGGCTCGACACAGTGCATACAGACGATGCTTGCAGTTATGAAGTATGAAAATCGTAATGTCATAGCGATAAGAAATGCTCATCGTGCCTTTTTGAGTGCCTGTGTACTTCTTGACATAGATCCGCAGTGGATATGCCCTCACTATGAAGATACATTTATATCAGGAACGATACTTACAGATGAAGTTGAAGAAAAACTGAAAGTCACGCCAAACGCTTGTCTTTATGTGACATCACCCGATTATCTCGGCTGTATGGCAGATATAAAAACTCTTTCTCTTTTGTGTCACAGATACGGTGCGGTTTTACTTGTTGACAATGCCCATGGAGCCTGTCTGCCTTTTTACGATGAAAATCTTCATCCGATAGCTTTAGGCGCTGATATGTGTTGTGACTCTGCACATAAAATGCTTCCGGCACTCACAGGAGCGGCATATCTCCATCTCAAAAACAGAAAGTATATACCATATATAAAGGAAGTAATGCTTTTGTTTGCTTCTACAAGTCCGTCATACCTTATAAGCTGTTCTCTTGATCTTTGCAATGAGTTTCTGGAAAATGATATAACAGAACGCCTCAGTTTTGCTCAGGATCAGGTAAATAAACTTTGTGACAGGGTAAAAGGAAAGTTTCATATACAGAGAGGTACATTTGCACATGAACCTCTGCATTTTACGATAAATGCTTTTAAGAGCGGTATAGACGGAAACATTCTTATGAAAAATCTTCAGGAAAAAAATATTGAATGTGAATTTGCCTGTCCGACTCACGTTGTTATGTTATTTTCACCTGTTGATGAAGAAAATGTATATACAGCGGTAGGCGATGCACTTGACAGTATAGTATTTGAAAGAAAGCCTGACTTTTTTGAAAAAATAAACTTTCCGCTTCCGCCTAAGTGTATGAGTGTAAGAAAAGCAGCGCTTTCACCGTATGAGGAATTAAAAATAGAAGACGCAGAAGGCAGAATATGTGCCAACACAAATGTCCCTTGTCCTCCGGCAGTCCCTATAGTTGTAAGCGGTGAGACTGTCACTTCCGAATGTATATATGTCATGAAGAAGTTTGGGATAAAGACTATAAAGGTTGTAAAAGAAGTTTAAGAATGGAATGATGTTTGATGAAGATTTATGGAAATGAACATCTGATTTCGACTTTTCAGAATATGATGAAAACAGGGCGTATGGCTCATTCATTTTTGATATATGGTGAAAAAGGTCTTGGCAAAAAACAGATCGCACGATATCTTACGATGTTGCTTGTCTGCGAAAGCGAAGAAAAACCATGTGGCAGATGCAGAGCTTGTATAAATGCTCAGAACAATACACACCCTGATATAATCTATGCAGAACATTCAGGAAAGCTCGGTGGATTTTCCGTTGATACTATAAGAAATATATGTACCGATGCATATATTCATCCAAATAATTCAGATACTAAGATATATGTGCTGACAGATGCGGATAATATAACAGTACAGGCGCAGAATTCTCTTCTTAAACTTATAGAAGAGCCTCCGTCATACGCATATTTTATCCTGACAGCACTTTCTAAAAATGTTTTTCTTGATACCATAATTTCAAGAGCTGTCTCTTTGAGCGTGTCACAGACAGATACCGATACAACACTTGAGGCACTCTCGTATTATGGGATACCACAGGAACAGGCGAACGAAGCAGTAACGTGTTTTGACGGAAATATAGGTATGTGTATGGCATATACGAGTGAAAATGAACTTAAAAATGCTGTACAATTGACAAAACAGATAACCGACTGTATAATAAACAGAGATGAATATGCGTTATTGTATGCCCTTACAGAAGCGTCAACTGACAAAGCACTTCTGAAAAATATTCTTGTCATGCTTGATAAGATAATCCGTGACTCACTTGCTGTAAAATATCAAAGTGAAAGTTTTATGAGTTGTTACCGTCAGGGAGCAAAGAAACTGGCAGAAACGCTTACGGTCAGAACGTGCGGTGAACTTCACAGGGCAGTTACAGATTCGTATATGCTTATAGACAGAAATGTTAATATAAAACTGATAGTTTCATCGCTTTGCGGTGAGATCATGACGTGCAGATAAATTAAAATAATAACGAGGAATAAAGATTATGGTAGAGATAGTAGGAATAAGATTTAAAAAAGTCGGAAAAATTTATTATTTTTCACCCGGAGAACTGACTGTAAATGTCGGTGACAAGGTTATAGTTGAAACATCAAGAGGGGGAGAATGCGGTGAGGTAGTTATAGCCAACCGTATGATAGATGAATCAGAAGTAACATCAGAATTAAAAGAAGTTATACGTATCGCTACAAAGGAAGACCTGGCTGTTGTGGAAAAGAATATCAAAAAACAGCAGGATGCATTTGAGATATGCCAGCAGAAAATAAAAAACCGTGGTCTTGATATGAATCTCATAGATGTAGAGTTTACTTTTGACAACAATAAGATATTATTTTATTTTACTGCCGAAACAAGAGTTGACTTCAGAGAACTTGTAAAAGATCTTGCGGCAGTATTCAGAACCAGAATAGAACTTCGTCAGATAGGTGTGCGTGATGAAGCTAAAATACTCGGCGGTCTTGGTATATGCGGACGTGAATTCTGCTGTAAGGGCTGTCTGGGTGAATTTCAGCCTGTATCTATCAAGATGGCAAAGGAACAGGGATTGTCACTAAATCCTACAAAAATATCAGGTACATGCGGAAGACTTATGTGCTGTCTGAAATATGAGCAGAATTGTTATGAGGAATTTTTAAAGATCACTCCGAAGGTTGGCGCATATGTACGTATGCCTAATAACGTAAACGGTTATGTTGAAGAAGCAAATCTCATAACAGGAAAACTTAAAGTAAAACCCGAAAACGACAGTGCCGTTCCGGTTCTTATTGACCGTTCGGAAGTAGAAATAATCAGAGATTCTGTTATCAAAGTAAACAAAGAAGAAATAAAGGCTTTAAAAGGTCTTGAAGAATAAAAAAATATTTTTTAAAATAACACTTGATTTTTTTTCAGAATTGTACTATACTTAATATTAGCACTCGAACTCTTAGAGTGCTAATAAAGAAAAGTCAGTATGGAGTGAATTTGAAAAATGGAAACAAAACAGTTTAAAGCCGAATCCAAAAAGCTTTTGGAAATGATGATTAATTCTATTTATACGCACAAGGAAATATTTTTAAGAGAATTGATTTCAAATGCCAGTGATGCTATTGACAAGTTATACTTCAAATCTCTCACAGATGACAGTGTGGGTATGAATAAAGATGATTTTGAAATTCTTATCAGCCTTGACAAGGACAACAGAACCATTACAATAAGCGACAATGGTATAGGTATGACAAAAGATGAACTTGAGAACAATCTCGGTACTATTGCCAAGAGTGGCTCTCTTGATTTCAAAACAAAAAATGACCTTGGCGAAGATGTTGATATAATAGGTCAGTTCGGTGTAGGTTTCTACTCTGCATTTATGGTATCCAAGCTTGTTACGGTAAGAAGTAAGGCTTATGGAAGCGATACAGCTTATGAGTGGCAGTCAGAAGGCGTGGACGGATACACAATAGAAGAATGCGACAAGAGTAAATCAGGTACAGAAATTATTCTTAAAATAAAGGATAATACCGAAGAAGAAAAATATGATGAATATCTCGAACAGTACAGATTGCAGTCAATAATAAGAAAATATTCTGATTATATCAGATTCCCTATAAAAATGGACGTTGAACATCAGCGTAAAAAAGAAGGTACAGAGGACGAATATGAGAAGTTTATAGAGAGAGAAACTATAAACAGTATGATCCCGATCTGGAAAAAGAACAAGAACGAATTAAAGGATGAGGATTACAATACTTTCTATAAGGAAAAGTTCTTTGATTATACAGATCCGATAAAGCATATCCATGTAAAGACAGAAGGTACAGCAACATACAATGCACTTATGTACATTCCTGCCAAAGCACCTTATGACTATTATACAAAAGAATTTGAAAAGGGCTTACAGCTTTATGCAAACGGCGTTCTTATAATGGATAAGTGTGCAGACCTTCTCCCTGACTATTTCAGTTTTGTAAAAGGTCTTGTAGATTCTGAAGACCTCTCACTCAATATTTCAAGAGAAATGCTTCAGCATGACAGACAGCTCAGACTTATTGCCAAGAGCATAGAAAAGACTGTTAAAAATGAACTTACAAAACTTCTGAAAAATGAACGTGAAAAGTATGAAGAATTCTATAAGGCATTCGGACTCCAGCTTAAAGCAGGCGTTTATTCATCATACGGAATGAATAAGGATACCCTCAAGGATCTTCTTATGTTTGTTTCTTCAAACGAAGACAAGCTTGTAACACTTGAAGAATATGTTTCAAGAATGAGAGAAGATCAGAAGTATATCTACTATGCGACAGGTGAGAGCATAACAAGAATAAAGAGCCTCCCACAGACAGAAATGGTTGCAGACAAGGGTTATGAAATACTTTATCTTACAGAAAACATAGATGAGTTTGCGCTCAAGATGCTTGCAAACTACAACGAAAAAGAATTCAAATCAGTTTCAGCAGGAGATCTTGATATAGAAACACCTGAAGAAAAGGAAGAAATAAAAGCTAAGTCTGAAGAAAACAAGGAAATGTTTGATTTTATGAAGGACGCACTTTCCGGAAAGGTAAAGGAAGTAAGACTTTCACAGCGCCTCAAATCACATCCTTTCTGCCTTACAAGCGACGGAGAACTTTCACTTGAAATGGAAAAGGTTCTTAACGCTATGCCGAGTGACAACAAGGTAAAGGCTGAAAAGGTTCTTGAGATAAATTCAGACCACGGAATATTTGCAAAGCTTCAGTCACTTTACAATACTGATAAGGAAAAACTCAAGAAGTATTCACAGCTTTTGTATACTCAGTCACTTCTTATAGAAGGCATATCAATAGAAGATCCGGTTGAATTTTCTAATATGATATGCGAATTAATGATGGATTAAATCAAAAAAAGTAAGTTTACGCCGAAGTATATTACATATTTTTGAAAAACAAAACAGAAAAAGTAAATAAAATGCTATTTAATTTTTTTGAATTATTAATATTGTTGAAAATAACTATAATTCGGTTCTGTTTTTCAACTGTTTTACCAATTGTTTTGTTTGAGAATATATGTTATAATCTTAGCTATAAGATGAAATCACATTGCAAGTCGCAAATGTGTTTCAAATATTAAAAAATGAAAAAGGAGTTTTTGGAAATGAAAAAATCTGTTAAACGCATAGTTAGCCTCGTATCTGCAATCGCTATGTTGTCTACAACTGCTGCAGTTGCTTCTGCTGCTTACGAAGTAAACGAACTTAAGGATGTAAACACAGCTGTTGCTACAACTACTACTGATTTCTCAAAGGTAAACGCTGACGCATACGTAATCACTTCAGCTACAGCTGAAATGGAAAAGGCTGCTCTCGAAATCCTCAAGGATCAGGTTGGTGCTGTAAGAGCTGATCAGGAAGCTATCCTCGATGCAGTTGCTAATATGACTACAGAAGAAGTTAAGGCTGCTATGGAAAGCACAACAGCTGCTATGGAAGCTAACGAAACATTAAAGGCTGCTGTTGACAAGGCTGTTGCTGACGTTAAGACAACACTTGCTAACGGTGCTGGTTCTGATGCTGATTTCGTTGTAAGTAACGTTTACAACCCAATCAACTACATCCAGGGCGGTGCTACTGTTGAAGCTGCTAAGGCTGCTGTACAGGTTTACGTTGATGAAGTAAACGCTAAGCTCGAAGCTGCTGCTAAGGAAGCTGGCGCTAAGATCGCTGACGTTTCAAACATCGAACCTGAAACAAAGATCACAACTGCTGACATCGCTAACGGTGCAGAAGTTGCTAACACACTCGAAGCAGTATTTGAAGAACAGGCAGTTGCTAAGTCTGAAGAAATCAGCGCAGTAGAAGTTGTACAGCCTGCAGTTACATACAAATACGGCGACCTCAACAACGACCAAAAGGTAAAGGCTGTTGACCTCGTTATCATGCTTCAGTATGAACTCGGCATCGTTACAGATGCTATCGCTGAAGAAAAGGGCTACACAATCGCTGCTGGCGACGTAGCTAAGGACGGTTCAGCTTGTGACGCTGCTGACCTCGTTCGTCTCAAATTATTCCTTCTCGAAGATATCGCTGAAGGCGACCTCGGTAAGATCGTAGGCTAATTAAATTATTGTAAATAATTTTACCTATATATAAAAATCCCGCTTTTTAAGCGGGATTTTTTTGTAAAAAGATTTTAAATTTTTGATTTAATAAAAATTTTCCTCGCCTTAAAAGTTAAAAGACGAGGAAATTTTTTTATATTTCATAATTTACAAAACGATTTTTCTTTTCTTTCTTTCTGCTTTCATTTGTTTTAGGGATATCTGTATTGTTAAGTACCAGTCCGGTTATTTTCTTTTTAGATGACAGTTCAAAGCTTTTTATTGCTTTTTCTACAGAGTCCTGATCATTATCGTTTTCCTTTATTACAAGCAAAAGCGTGTCAGTAAACTGTGCCATTGTCAGAGCGTCTGAAACGTCATTTATGGCGGGGGTATCGACTATAATATAGTCAAACATAGAACGAAGTTTGTTTATTATATCAGGTGTCTGTGAGTTTGTGAGAAGAAGTAATGGATTGTCATCGGAAGTTCCGGGAGGAAGAACAAAAAGAGAATCATACGGGGTAGTGATTATAGCATTTTCGGGAATGATCTCTCTTTGGATTATGTTTGAAAATCCGGGCTGACCGATTTGCATTCTGAAATACTTATGTATATTGCTGTTTCTGAAGTTGCAGTCAAGCAAAAGTACACGCATATTATCACCGGCAGCAGAAATTGCAAGATTTACTGCTGTAGTTGTTTTCCCGTCACCGTTTTCAGGACTGCATACAGTTACTATGTTGCAGGGATTGTCGGATTCATATTTTATTTCGCTGTATAGTGTTATAAATGCATTGTCAAAGTCGTTTGAACCTGTATTTACTATGACTGTTTTGTTTTTTTGTACAGATGTGCAGGGTGGGATTTTTGCAAGTGTGGGATAATCGTATGTATTTGCATTGTTTAAAACGCTGTCAGCGGTCTGGTATTCGTCTTTGCTATTGTTCTTTCCAAGAAAAGCTAAAGCTACTCCTGATGCAAGTCCGATAAGGGCGAATGCAAGAGTAAGAGTAATTATATTTTTAGACGAAGGAGATTCGGGAAAATCAGCTTCATCTACTATTCCGATTGTAAACTTGTCGCCGGATATCTTGTTGACATTTTCTTTGATATATTCAGTCTTTATCTTGTCGATAGAATGCTGAAGCTGGTAAGCGTCAGACGCGCTTTCTGAACTTACTGAAATGTCAAAAAAATAAGTGTTTTTTATCGGATCAAGTTTTATCATTTTCTTCATTTCTTTTGCAGAGTATGAAAGACCGCTGTCTATAATAATTCTGTTTATAAAATCATCTGAAGAAAAAAAGTAGATATAGTCCTTTATGTTTTCTTTTTTGTTGTCAGAGTCCTGATTATTTTCTTTTTTTATGTAATAACGTGAGGTAGTTATGTACTTTGGTGTCAAAGCAAAGTTTCCTATCACACTTCCTATCGCTGAACATACAATGGTACAGGTGAGGATAACAAGCAACTTATGCTTTATTTTATTTTTCCCCATTTTAAATCTCAACTCCTAAAAAAATAGCATATACTTTAATTATATCAGAAATTTCACAAAAGTCAAATCTTTTTAATATTTTACTTGGTTATCAAGTGTAAAATAACACAAAAAAGTTATTTCATTTAATGCATAATCGAAAATAGCATTTAATTGTAGTGACATTTATCTGAAAATATGATATAATTATAAAGAAGATGTATGATTTGTTCGGAGGTTATAAATGGAATATAATAAATCAGGTTCACGTCCGGTTAAGAGACGTTTGAGAAAAGACAGAGTTTTTGCTTGTCTTGCTGTTCTGATAGTTATAATTTTCGCTGTCAGTTCTCTTATTTCCGGATGCAGTAAAAAAGACAAGAAAGATAAAGATAAAACCAAAGAGGCAGACGTACAGGTAACACAGACCACACCTGTGCCTGAACAAAACGATGATTACATAATATGTGTCGATCCCGGTCACGGTGGTAACGATCCGGGAAGTAACTACGGAGACAGAACAGAGGTAGTTGACAATCTGAAGTATGCAACTGTTGTCTGTGAAGAACTCAACAAGCGTGAAGGAATAAAGGCGATAATTACACGTACATCAAACGATACATACTTAGATAACAGACAACGCGCAGATATATCAAATAAAGCAGATGCAGACCTTCATCTTGCACTTCACAGAAATTTTTCTGAAGACCCTACAGCTCATGGTGTTGAAGTCTGGGTTCAGAAAGAATCACAGATAGTTGATGAAGTACTCGGTTATAAGCTTCTGGAAGCTCTTAAAAAAGTCGGTATACAAAGCGACAGAGGTGTTCAGGCAGGGTTTACAAATGATAAACAAAACAATTTTCAGATAATAGAATATACAAATATGACAGCGTGTATAGTTGAACTCGGTTTCATATCAAATGATGAGGACAACAGGCTGTTTGATACTAATTATAAGGATTATGCAGTAGCTATAGCAAATGTTGTAGAAGAAATGTGCATTGACGGACATTTCGATAAACCTGCAGAAAATTAAATATAAAATACAGAGGAACATTGCTTAAAAGTGATGTTCCTTTTATTATACTTATAATAAAATAAAAAAATTATACCCTTTCCGAAAAAATCGGAAAGGGTATAAATATTAAGTATAAAATACTAATTTAAAATCAATAGATTAAACCGGACCGAGCTTTGTAACAGAGCTGTCTTTGCTTACATACTGTTTGAAGTGAGCAAGGTCAGCGATATCTACAGTGCCGTCAGCATTTACGTCAGCAGCCTTGAGCAAGTTGCCTGAGAGTGCCTTGTCTCCGAGGAGGTTGAGGCTGAGGATAGTAAGGTCTGAAAGGTCAGCAGTACCATCTTCGTTGAGGTCACCGTAAATGAAGTCAGCAGGAGTGTTGCCTGGTGTTGTGTTATCGCTACCTGGTGTTGTTACTGGTGGTGGTGGTGGAGTACCTGCATCAGCTATATCACCCTTAGGTGCTTCAACTTCCTTACCGATCTGGTAGTCATCAGCTGTGTTATTAGGAGTAGCATCTGGGAAGAGTGAAGCCATAGCACCGATAGCCATGAGAGCGTCACCTGCATGCCAGAATCTGTGGTAGTTGAGTTCGAAGCCGGCTGTTGTGCCGTTTGCTTTGTAGTGAGCTTCGAGATCCTGGAACATAGGAACATCTCTGTATTCTGTTCTGATATCGATGAACTTGATGCCTGGTTTGATAGCGTCACCGCTTGGCATTTTACCACTATAAGATGAAGGAACGTGAACTTCCTGTTCAAAGATTCTTGTAAGGCTTCCGTTGTCTTCAGACCAGGAAATACCGATATCGTCACGGTAGCAAGCCCACATACAGTCGATAAGCTTCTTAGCTGTGTTGTAAGAAAGGATACCGAGTTCGCTACCTTCAGATGTGCCTGGCTTTACGCCTTCAGCAGCTGCGTAGTAGAGAAGTGTGTTTGAAAGTGAGCTGATACAACCAACGTCTGAAGAACCGTAGTTAGCGATAGTAAATGTAAGGTTCTTGTTAGCTGCAGGACCGCTTGTGTTTGTCTTAGGGTTAGACCAGTCATCAGGCTGAGCGTTTGAACCCCATGTGAGTGTTGCCGGGATAGCAAATGGCATTGTGTTGCCCTTGTCGTCTGTGTAGTTCCACTGAACGTTTTCACAGAACCAGTTACACCACTTGTCAAGCATTGTCTTACATCTTTCAGCTATAGCTGTATTACCATCTTCCTTAGCAACATAGTAAAGTTCAGCTATACGCTGTGTAGCCCATACCTGGTTACCGATCCAGCCGTTTGAACCTGGGTCAGCATATACAGGGTGAGCAACGAAAGCCATGTCGTAGAATGTAGCAACACCGCTTGGGTATTCTTCATATCTACCGTTCCAGCTGTTTGTACAACCACCGGCGAATGGGCCTTCCGGAGTCTGGAGCCATTCGTACATCTGGAGCTGTCTTTCGAGTGATTCTGTCCAGTCCTTAACAGCGCCTTCTGATTTCATTGCGCTCTTGAGGTCAGCATCGTTAAGTACAGCATAAGCCTGTAATACGTTCTGATAGAACATGTGTGAATGGCTACAACCGATCTGCCATGTCCACATACCGTCTATAGCACCGCCCCATGATGTGTACCAAGCCATGAGGTAATGAGCACCATCGTAACCTGCAGATGTGTCATTCTTTGTTGTAGTCTTGCTGATCTTCTTGTAGTACTTATCGAACATGTCGTTTCTGAGCTGGTCAGCCATCTTACCTGCCTTAGCAGTTACAGAAGAATCGCCCACGCCCCATCTGTTAGCCCAGTATACAGCCTGGATAGCACGACCTTCAGCGTCAGGAGCGTTTGTGTAAGCCCACTGTTCAGCAACCTTATCTTCAGTTGTGAATACGCCCTTAACACCTCTGCCGTCCATACCGTACTTGAGTTCTTCTATACAGCCGTGAGGAACTGTTTCGAAACAGGATTCCTGTTCACCACGCTGGAATGTGTTGATGAATGTGAAGTTGCCGCTGTCGCCACCGTATCCATACCAGTCATCAACGTCTGCGAGCCAGTGGAGGAGGTAGAGACCATCGTCACTGCCGTATGCAGAGCACATATATTTGTGAATTGGGTTAAGACCGTTGTTACCTGTAGCCATGTCTGTAGGATACTTTGTAGGATCCTGCCATTCATCACTGTATGTAGCTGATGGTTCAGTCTTATCCATAAAGCCTGTCTGAACTTCAGGAATCATAACTTCGAGAACTTCCCAAGCCTTAGCGAGTTCGCCCTTTTCGCCTGTAAGATGATCTCTCATAGCAGCTATCCATACGATGTATGACATAGCTTCTGATGTTGTCTCGTGACCGTAGTCAGGAGCTTCAACGATAACTTCTTCAACAGCGTGGTAAGGAATACCTTCATCTGAAAGGTAACCGTTTGCTGTACCCTTTGTTACAACGTCATCGTAGAGTGAAAGATACATGTTCTTGTATGTATCACTGCCGAAAGCTTCTGCTACTGTTCTGCCTGCTTTACCATTTACTTTTGCTGATGCAGTCATTGGAACTGCTGCAGCTGCGAGAAGTGAAAGTGACAAAGCGAAAGCAACTGTCTTCTGGGTTTTCTTCTTAAGAACCATTTCTGAATTCTCCTCTCAATAATTAAAAATTATTTTGTGATAAATAATGCGGACTAAAATTCAGAGACATGAAATATCATATACAAAAATGCGTTAATATAAAATTCCCACGAAAATTGCATCAATATTTCATAGTCACTTCATAATATTATTGTAATACACAAAAATATGTTTGTCAACCCCCGATAAATATACAAACTTGTGAAATTTATTTTATGTACATCACAAATTATTGTAAAAAATAAGTATCAAAAAAATAAGGTTTTTTATTGGTTTTTACATACTCGATAATATTTGCGTAATGCAGTGTATCGAAAAATACTATTTAAACAAAATATAATAATGAAATTGTATAAAATTATAATCTTTAAATTATGATCATAGACAGAGTATAATAAAGAAATTTAAAAAAATATAATAAAAAAAGTCAGAATTATTTGTTGTATTTGTATAATAAATTTCATTTCATAAATTGTAAATATACACACAATGCACACATATATTGTGTATAATACATCTCGGTAAATAGTGTTGTCTGAATTGTAATAAATCGTTCACAGTTTTATAAAATCTTTTTGCGATAATATATAATGTGTATGTCTTTTTTTGTTTTCAGGTTGCATATACCTTGTGCATCTGAGAACATATACAAAAAATCCTGAAAAAACTAAGGTATTTATTTATTGAAAGGCGTGAAGAAATAAAATGGTTGAAATCAAAAATCTGACAAAACAGTACGGTCAGATCACTGCTGTAAACAATATCAGTTTTACTGCAAACAAAAACGAGATATTGGGATTTCTAGGACCTAACGGTGCAGGAAAATCAACTACCATGAATATGATAGTAGGATATCTTCCTCCGACTTCAGGTCAGATACTTATTGATGGTATGAGTATGAATGAAAATCCTAAAGAAGTAAAGAAGAAAATAGGTTATCTTCCGGAGTTGCCACCGCTCTATCTCGATATGAAGGTTATCGAGTACCTTAAATTTGTTGCCGGTATAAAAGAAGTACCGAAGTCAGAAAGAGAACATCAGGTTGCAAGAGCTCTTTCAAGACTTAAGATAACAGATATGAAAAAACGTGTTATTAAAAACCTTTCAAAAGGTTACAGACAGAGAGTAGGTTTTGCACAGGCGCTTATAGGCGATCCGCAGGTGCTTATACTTGACGAACCTACAGTTGGTCTTGACCCGAATCAGACCATGGAAGTACGTAACCTTATAAATATGCTCAGAAAAGATCATACTATTATATTCAGTTCACACATACTTCAGGAAGTAAGTGCAGTTTGCGACCGTATAGTTATTATAGACAAGGGACAGATAAAGGCTGTTGATACAAAAGAAAACCTTACAGGTGCCGCCGAAGGTGATATCGTATATATTCTTAAAGTTGAAGGCGAATGTAAGTCTGTTGAGGCTGTTCTCAAAAAGATAAGCGGTATCAAGAATATAATGGAAGTAAACTATGTTGATGAAAAAACAAGTGAATTCAAGATAGAACTCGAAGCAGAAGATGTACGTAAAGAAATCATTTCCGAAATGCTTGAAAATGATATGTCTATCATCGAGATAAAGAAAATGACTATGTCGCTTGAAGATGTATTTGCAAGCTATACAAGAGGAAGGTCATATTCCGGACTTGCGACAGAGGAAATCGATGACGATAAAAAATAACGAAAGGAACGTTAAAAAGTATGTTTGCATTATTTAAAAAAGAAGTACAGTCGTATTTCTATTCTCCTCTCGCTTATGTAATAAGTGCTCTTTTCGTACTTATTTATTCGCTGAGTTTTATAACATGGATAACAAGTCTTGAAAAGCTCAATCTTCAGTTTTCATTTGCGGCTATATTTTATGATCAGTTTTTCTACTTCATCTTCCTTATTCCTATGCTCACGATGAAAACATTTGCTGAAGAAAGAAGGGCAAATACGGAAGTTCTTCTTATGTCTACGCCTCTGAATGTTTTTAAGATAGTAATGGGTAAGTTCCTTGCTATCGGACTTGTATTTTTTATGATAATGGCTCTTACATTCCTTTATCCGCTGATAACTACGATGTACGGTGAAGTAAGATGGGGTTCTCTCATATGCGGATATCTCGGATTTTTCCTCTGGGGTATGGGTTGTGTGGCAGTAGGAATGCTCGTTTCATCATTTACTGAAAATCAGATCATTGCTGCTATTTTTGGTGAAGCTGCTATGCTTTTACTTTTCTTTATGGACGGTTTCAGCCAGATTCAGTGGATGCAGAATAAACCTGTTTTATCGTCACTCCTGTCTGCTGTATCTCCTAAGGTTCGTTTTGAAGGATTTGCTACAGGAGTATTCCGCCTTTCAGATATGGTATTTTACATATTGTTTATAACTGTATTCCTTGCCTGGACAATGATCTCAGTTGAAAAAAGACGCTGGAACAGGGGGTAATCGATATGAACAAAAGTATAAAAGTAAATATGTTTGCCTGGATCGCTGCGGCTGTGGTTCTTCTTGCTGCTGTTCCGATAAATATGATTTTTTCAAAAGTGGACGTCAGTTTCGATATGACTCCGCACAAGGCTTTTTCTCTCAGTGAAAAAGCAAAAAGTACTCTTGAATCTATAACAGAACCGATAGATATGTATGTTCTTTATGATCTTGATCATCTTCATGATAACTCATCTCCGGGAGATCAATACTATATGATGGCTGATATGTATAAGAATACTATCAATGCTATAGCAGAGTATGACAATATTACTCTTCACGAAGTTGATATAATGAAGGATCCGGAGTTCGTTGAAGAAAAAGATCCAGAAGGTTATATGAATCTTTCAGAACTTGATATTCTTCTTGAATGCGGAGATAATAAGCGTGATATTTCTTTCAGAACGCTCTTCGTTGTAAATGGAGAAACAGGAAGTGTCGAATTTTATGGTGAAAACAGCATAATAGGTGCTATCGATTATCTTCAGAAAGGTCTGACACCTACTATATATTTTGCAACAGGTCATAACGAAACAGATATTTCAAAGTACAGCCAGCTTACAACTCAGCTCAAGATGCAGAACTATAATTCTGAACTTCTTGATATTGAAAAAGAGGGTAAAATTCCTGAAGATGCAACAACTGTACTGTTTGCAGGTCCTAAGAAGGATATAAGCGACAATGAACTTCAGATATTACAGGAATACATGGCAAACGGCGGAAATGTTACAATGTTTATGGCACCAAACAGTGAAAAGGTAGTTTATAAGAATATAGAAAAGCTTCTTGCTACTTATGAAATAGCTATTGACTACAATAAGGTGTATGAAGGTGACAGTAACTACATGGTTACTGATGACAAATATCTCTTTATGTGTGAACTTGCCGATGTTGACTTTAACAAGGCACTTATAAATGAGCAGGGTGATATCCCTGTGTATATACTCAATTCAAGAAGTATATATAGTACAAGCGGAGATGACAGTAAGCTTAAAGCTGAACCGCTTATTCAGACAATAAACACTGCACAGAGTGAGCTTTGCGGAGGTTTTGCCGAAGATGCCAAGGAACTTTCAGGTATTCTTTATCTGGCTGCAAAGGTTGAAGACCCTACAAGAAACGATAGTAAACTTTATATTATAGGTTCATCTGATTTTGCTACAGATGATACTATAACAGAGATGCCTTATACAATGCCGTGTATATACCAGTTCCTTACTACGATAAGCTGGATGGATCAGGGAAGTAACGAAACAGTGTATCCGACAAGAGTACAGGCAACAGATTATATCACTATTCCTGACAAAAAGACAGGCGATATAATACTTGTTATAATGATAGCTTTCCCGATAATCATATCTGCTTCAGGTGTAGTGATCTGGATGAGGAGGCGTAACGCATGACGAAACGCTATATAAGAATACTGATATGTCTTATAATTGCTGCTATAGTAGCTATAGGTTCTTATTTTGGAGTTACTGCATATAAGAACAAGCAGCAAAAAGAACTTGCTAAGGAAGCAAACAAGCTTAATATCAATAATTTTGCTGTACAGAACATTACAAAAATAAAAATCACAAATAGTACAGGTGACTATGAGTTTGAACTTGATGATGATGAGTGGGAACAGCTTTCAGGAGAACCTGTTCAGGTAAACACCGTAAAACTTAATGCCATATCAAATAATATATGCGAGCTTAAAGCAGAAAGTATACTTAAAGAAAATGCCACTGCTGAAGATTATCCGACATATGGTCTTGATAAACCTATGATAGTTACTGCTGTTCTTAAAGACGGAAAAGAAAAGGGCGTTGAGGTAGGTAAAAAAGTTCCCGGAGCTTCTTCTTACTATGTAAGAGTTTCGGGTGAAGATACTATATATATTATAAGTTCTAACTATATGGATAACATAATGGCTGAAAAGAAAGATCTTAAAAATGCCTATATGTTCGATGTCCAGAGTTCAAGTGAAATTACTTATCTTAAATATACCGAAAATGATGAAGTTATCTATGAAGTTGAGTACAAAGATGACGGCTGGACTATATCAGCTCCTTATGACTGGGGCGTTGTAGATGCTTCAAAGATAAATTCTATAGGTGCTGAGCTTATACGCGCAACAAGTATGATGCTTGAAGACTTTGACGGAGATCTTTCAAAATATGGATTTGACAAACCACGCTACATCATAGAAGCAAAGACAAAAGATAAATCAGTTGAAGTGCTTTTCGGAGATTATTACGAAGATAATGAAACATATATCTATGCACTCAACAAGGCACTTGATCAGGTTTATGTATTTGAAACACAGGGCGTAGGTTGTATAGGAACAAAAACTGAAGATATGATCGTAAAGAAGTTAAATCTGACACATGATTATCTTGGTGATATAAAAGGATTTAATATCGATGTATTTGGTACTAAGATAGATATAGATCATAACTATGATCCTGAAAATCTTTCTACAGAAGCTCATTCAATAAACGGAAAAGATATAGATGTAAAAAATGAAACAATAATTACCGCTTTCAACTCGTTGGTAAATGCAATAAGAGGTATCTCATTTGAGGAGATATGTCTTGAACCTAACAAGGAAGCTCTTAAAAATGCTCCTGATGTTACAGTTGTCTATACTCTTGCTGACGGTAAGGAATACAAACTTGAATTTGTACAGACACCCGATGATTCAAATATGTTCTATGCACTTGAAAACGGCAAGTATAAAAATGTACTTGTAAGAAGATATATGTTTGAGCACGGTATTGTAAAATACTACAATGAACTTATGGATATTCTTTCAGAAGCAGAAGGTGAATAATCATGAGAACTTTTAAAAGTATAGTTTTTTCTGTATGTCTTTTGCTGATATCATCTGTTTTTTGCAGTTGCGGTGAAGAATCTTTGTCAAAGACTGATTATGCGTCGGCGGTTGTCACAATATACGGAGATTATTGTGACAAGTTTGATGAAATATCCGAGGCACTGCAAAAAGGACAGAGAGTCACAGCAAATACTCTGTGTGATGAGGCAACGGAAATCATGGACGCAATGATAGAACTTGTTCCTCCGACAGCTTTCAAAGATGAACATGAAGATATAGCAGGCTACTGCGAAAATGAAAAGGAAAAACTAAGTCTTCAGAAAGAGTATCTGGAAATAGCAAAAGATGCTGAAAATCTTACCGAAGAACAGAAAACACGTATAACCGAACTACAGGAAAGACTATCGGTATTATCACTTCAGTCTGACAAGCTTGAAATAAAAGTGGCAGAGATTGCCGGAAAACAGCTTGAAACTCAGACCGAAGAACACGACCATGATCATCACGGAGTAGTAAATGATGACTGGGAAACCAAATAAGTAAAAATTTCAAAAAAGACACATCTTAAAAATCAGGATGTGTCTTTTTTAAGTCTTTTTAATGGAATTTTAATTTTTGTCTGACTTAGTAATTATCTGTGTTTTATACTCTTTTATATTTTTTATATAAAAAATGTGTTTAAAATTAAGTGTACATATTCATTTACAATCTGTGTAAACTATGGTATAATATTTTAGGAAGGATTTATTTTTGTATAAGGGATTTTAAGTGATTTGAAAAAATATCTTTTACAGAAAGGAACTTGAAAATGAAAGACGGCAAATTTTTAAACAGAGTAAAAGCTGCAGCTGTAAGTGCTGTGGTTCTTGCTTCAAGTGCAGTTGTTTTTCCGGCGTCAGATTCATTTACACAGACAGTAAATGCCGCAGGCGCAGAAATTAACTATGCAAAGGCACTTCAGTATTCAATGTATTTTTATGATGCAAATATGTGTGGTACGGAAGTAAGCGAAAACACTCAGTACACCTGGAGAAGTGATTGTCATACTTATGACGCAAAGCTTCCTCTTGATTCGGAAAATACAAATATGACAGACAGCTTTATCAAAGCAAATCTTGATGTTCTCGACCCTGACGGTGACGGTTGTGTTGACGTTGCAGGCGGATATCATGATGCAGGTGACCACGTTAAGTTCGGTATGCCTGAAGGATATTCAGGTGCAGCTGTGGGCTGGGGCTATTATGAATTCAGAGATGCTTATGAAGCTACAGGTCAGGACGATCACGTTGAAACTATTCTCAGATATTTCAACGATTATTTTATGAAATGTACATATCTTGATGACAGCGGAAAAGCTATTGCTTTCTGTTATCAGGTAGGTGACGGTGATATAGACCATGCTTACTGGAATGCGCCTGAAGTTGACGAAATGTTCAGACGTGGCTGGTTTGCTACAGATGAAATGGTTTCAACAGACTGTTTATCTATCGCAGCAGCTTCACTTGCAATAAATTACCTGAACTTCAAGGATGAAGATCCGGAATATGCAGCAGAAAACTTAAAATATGCAAAGGCACTTTTTGAATTTGCAGATCGTGCAGACGCAAAGGCTTGTAACGATGACGGCCCTAAGGGATATTACGGTTCATCAAAATGGGTTGACGACTACTGTTTTGCAGCTATATGGCTCTATATGGCTACACAGGAAGAAGATTATGTTGATATAGTTTTAAAGAACGTTGACTATTATGCTCCTTCATGCTGGACATTCTGCTGGAATGACGTATGGGCAGGTGTAGTAACTATGCTTGCAGTAGCAGACGATCTTTATGGTACTCCTACAACAGGTGTTGAAGGAAAAGCAAGTACAAAATTTGTAGATAAGTTTATAGAATATCAGAACAAGAGCCCTTACGAAGATATCAGCTGGTGGGGTGAGATCGCAAAGAAAACTGATAACTGGATGAGCGGTAAAACACCGTCGATCACACCGGGCGGATATTCATTCCTTAATCAGTGGGGTTCTGCAAGATACAATACAGCAGCACAGTTTATCGCTCTTGTATACGACAAGTATAATGGTGATAAGCCATCAAAATACGGTGAATGGGCTAAATCTCAGATGGATTATCTCCTTGGTGAAAACCCGATAAACAAATGCTATATCGTAGGTTATAACGAAAGCTCAGTAAAATTCCCGCACCACAGAGCTGCTTCAGGTCTTTCAAAGTGTGAAGATCCTGATGAACACAAGTATGTTCTTTACGGCGCTCTCGTAGGCGGTCCGGGTTCAAGCGATGAGCATATTGACGTTACATCCGACTATATCTATAACGAAGTTACTATTGACTATAACGCTGCGTTTGTAGGCGCTTGTGCAGGTCACTATCATTTCTTTGGTGATTCTTCCATGCAGGTAACACCTGACTTTCCACCTCCGCCGGCAGAGGGTGGCGGTGATTCCGAAGATCCGGGACAGCTTACACCTACAAGCAAGTACTGGGTAGAAGCATTCTGTGTTGACATTGCTCAGAGCGACGGACCTAAGGCTACAGAAGTTACTTTCTATGTTTGCTCAAACGTAACAAAGACATCAAAAAATATTTCTGTAAGATACTACTTTGATGCTACAGGAATGTCTTCACTTGACGAAAATTCAATCGAACTCAGAACTCTTTATGATCAGGCATTTACAGAAGCTCAGAAACCGGGCACACTTTCTGCACCGAAAAAATATAAAGACAATATCTATTATGTTGAAGTTTCATGGGATGATTATGTAATTGCAAACTCAAACAAGAAGTTCCAGTTTGCTCTCGGTACATACGCATGGGGCAACTCATGGGATCCGTCAGATGACTGGAGCCATCAGGATCTCAAGCAGGAGGAAGATGCTTTCAAGGGTACTGTTGAAAAGACAGAATATATCTGTGTATATGATAACGGCGTTCTTGTAGGCGGTATTGAACCTGACGGAACAACTCCTGATCACGGTGCAGGTACTGTAACAGAACCTACAACTACAACAAAGCCGGCAGACAAGCCACCTGTTACAACTTCCGCAACTACTACAGCAAGCAGTAATACAGGTTCAGATAAGATAGTTTACGGTGATCTTAACGGTGACGGAAAGGCTGATCTTACAGACCTTACAAAGCTTTCACTCTATCTTCTCGGAGATCTTAAACTTACATCAGCTCAGGAAGCTGCTGCTGACGTAAATGCAGACGGAGAAGTTGTTATTTCCGACCTTGCTCACTTCAAGCAGTATGTTTCAAAAGATAATGTAGTACTTGGAAAATAAACAGAATTTTTGAAAATAAACAAAAAAGATGCAGTCTGAAAACTGCATCTTTTTTTCAAATCGTGTTGAGGTATAGATAAAATGATAAAAATAAAAGATAATATGTATCATAACAAAGAGAATAATTCATTTATTTTTGTATATGACAGAAAAAAACATATAAGCGCTCTTAAAAAACTTGTACTTATGACACTCATATTTATGGCAATTATACCTGTCGTATATCTTTTTTTTGAATTATCTGTTGGTGCAAAAAGCAGTGTGGATCCGGGATACATAATATATGTCAGCATTGCGCTTTTACAGCTGGTAATGTTTATCGGAGTGATGATACTTCTTCTTTTTGGCGGAAAGTTTATGCGTATGTGCCACACCTGTTCGGAGTTTGAGATATGTTCAGACAGGTTGGTAATAGATAAGAGGACATTTCTTTTGGCTGATATAAGTGATTGTTTTATTACGCCGTTTGAGTATCATGCTCACCGTAAAGTAAGCTTTAAGCATAAAGGAAAAAAATATATTTATTATTTCGGAGAGTATGCACAGGGGGCATATCAGAAATCAAATATATATTTCAATGCGTATATAGAATTGTGTGATATACTTGAAAGAAAAGGTTTTGCGTGTGAATATTAAATTTTTATAAGAGTGAAAACATGACCTTGGCAGAAAAATAAAATAAGGCAAAAATATTTGTTTACAAGTTAATTCGATTTGTGGTATAATTATAGCGTGGGAGTCTTTTTACAGTGTATACATTAATATATGTATTTACAGAGAGGACGGCGATCAGAATTGAAGTTTTACAAAAAAGTGTGTACTGCAATTTTAAGTATTGCCATGATATTGCCGTATACAAAACTTTCAGCGGTGGCTGATGATAAAAAACTTTTGGGTGACGTAAATGTAAGCGGTAGTGTGAATGTTCTGGATATGATATATCTGAAAAACGTTCTTCTTGAAAACACTTCGCATGACAAAGGAAACTATGACATTGATTCAGACGGACGTGTGACGGTCAATGATCTGATAATATTAAGGGATATACTCCTTGATAATTATAAAGTTTCTGATGTTCCCCCTCAGACAGAGTATCCTGTCGATGAATCTGCCATACTTGAACCAAAGGGTACTGTACATACGGGAGAAGCAACATTTTACGGAGGTGGTTATACCGGAGGATGTGCTATGCTTGATCCTGTTTCAAGAGATTACTGGATAACGGCGATGAACCTTGAAGACTATGCTGACGCACGTCTTGCGGGAGCGTATCTTGAAGTTACCGGTGAGCTTGGTACTATAAATGTACTCGTTACTGATTTGCTTCCTGAAGGAAAAAAAGGAGACCTTGATCTGTATGTTGATGCGTTTCCTCTTATAGCACCTGCTGAAAAAGGCAGAGTTCCTGTAAGCTGGAAAATAGTTCCCCTTGATACAGCAGAGAATGCTCCTGTAAGCTATCGTTTTAAAGAGGGTAGCAGTCCTTACTGGTGCGGTGTGCAGTTGCTTAATCACCGCTATCCTATATCAAAACTCGAATATCTGAATGAAAACGGAGAATTTGTGGAGATAAATCGCAGACCATACAACTATTTTGAAAGTATGGAAATGGGTCCCGGACCGTTTACTTTCAGAGCGACCGACATTTACGGACAAGTTATAGTTGACTATGATATTCCTCTTGTGCTTGATGAAAACATAGAGGGAAAAAGTCAGTTTCCTCTTTAAAATACGGAAGGAACGGTAAAAAAAATGTTGTTTAAAAAGATATGTGCTCTGGTAGTCGGAGTATCTGTTACGGCTACAAGTATACTTTCCGGTCAGTCTTTGGTTATTCCGGAAAGTCTGGAAGCTGCAGAAGAAACTGTGGAAGTGGAAAAGAACTACGCAAAAGCCCTGCAGTATTCAATGTATTTTTATGATGCCAATATGTGCGGTACTGATGTGGACGAAAATAACCGCTACAAATGGCGTGCAGATTGTCACACATATGATTCGGCTTTGCCGCTTGATCCGGAAAATACAAATATGTCTGACAGTTTTATAAAAGAAAATATGGCATTTCTTGATCCTGATGGTGATGGTTGTGTCGATGTTTCCGGTGGATTTCATGATGCCGGAGACCATGTAAAATTTGGAATGCCTGAGGCCTATTCAGGTTCTACATTAGGCTGGGGGTATTATGAATTTCGTGAAGAGTATGAAGAGACCGGACAGGACGATCATATAGAAACCATACTCAGATATTTTAATGATTATTTTATGAGATGTACATTTCTCGATGACAACGGAGAAGTGGTAGCTTTCTGTTATCAGGTAGGTGACGGCGATATTGACCACGCTTACTGGAATGCTCCTGAAGCTGATGAAATGTTCAGACGTGGCTGGTTTGCTACAAAAGAACTGCCGTCTACTGACTGCGTTTCAGCAGCGGCGGCATCTCTTGCGGTAAACTATATGAATTTTAAAGATGAAGACCCTGAGTACGCAGAGGAAAATCTCAGATATGCAAAGGCACTTTTTGATTTTGCGGAAAAAACAGAAGAAAAGTCTTGCAATGATGATGGTCCGAAAGTTTATTATTCTTCTTCAAAGTGGGAAGATGACTATTGCTGGGCGTCAATATGGCTGTATATGTGTACTCAGGACAAGCATTATCTTGATATCGTACTTGAAAATATAGATTATTATGCCGGTTCGTGCTGGACTCACTGCTGGAATGACGTATGGGCAGGAACAATGTTTCTTCTTGCCGAAGCAGAAGATCTTTATGGTCAGGACGGCAGTTTCATGAAGCAGTTTCTTGAAGTTCAGGGAAAAACCGAATATGAGGGTTGTAACTTCTGGAATGCGGCAGGTGACCTTCCGAGAAAATGGAAAGCAGGAAGTGTAGCCGCTATTTCTCCTACAGGATATGCATTCCTTAGTGTATGGGGTTCGGCTCGTTACAATACTGCGACTCAGTTTGCGGCTCTTGTATATGACAAGCATAACGGTGATAAGCCGGGCGAATACAGTCAGTGGGCAAAATCACAGATGGATTATCTTCTTGGTGAAAATCCGCTCAACAGATGTTATGTGGTAGGCTACAGTGAAAATGCTGTAAAATATCCGCATCACAGAGCGGCATCGGGACTTTCAACTTGTGAAGATCCGAGAGAACACAGATATGTTCTTTATGGCGCACTCGTAGGAGGGCCGGATTCAAAAGATGAGCATAATGATATAACATCTGACTGGATATATAATGAAGTAACTATTGACTACAATGCCGCATTTGTCGGTGCTTGTGCAGGACTTTACCATTTTTATAAAGACGATACCATGCAGGTAACTCCGGATTTTCCGCCTGATCCTGTAAATGAGGAAACAGGTCCTGAAACATACTGGGTAGATGCATTCAGTGTCGAGATAGTGCAACATTCAGGTCCAAAGGCATCTGAAATAACGCTTTTTGTGAATACAAATGCTGCAAAACCTTCAAAAAATACATCTATAAGATATTTCTTCAATGCCGAAGGAATGTCATCGGTAGCACCCGAAGATATGACAGTAGAAGAACTCTACGACCAGGCAGAGAAGGAAACAGAAGGTCATGAAGGTGTTATCAGCGGACCTCATCATTATAAAGATGATATATACTATGTTGAAGTTAAATGGGAAGATTATGCTATTGCAAATTCAAATAAAAAATATCAGTTTGCTGTCGGTACATATGCATGGGGAAATTCATGGGACGTATCGGACGACTGGAGTCATCAGGGTATAAAAATTGAGGAAAATCCGTTTTTGGGAACGGTTGAAAGAAACGACAATATATGTGTGTACATTGATGGTGTACTTGTTGGCGGTATAGAACCGGACGGAACAGTTCCTTCTCTTCCTGATGATAAAGATGAATTTATATACGGCGATCTTAACGGTGATAAATTTATAGATCTTACAGATCTTACGCTGTTGTCTTTGTATCTGCTCGGTGATACAAAATTAGATGCAGATAAGATTACAGCAGCAGATGTAACAGGTGACGATGAGGTCAATATTGCAGATCTCGGTCACTTTAAGCAGTACATTTCGAAAGATTTAGTAAAATTAGGGAAATAAATTTAAATACGAAAGGATTTAGGAAATAATGTGCAAATTTAAATTTATTGCTGCACTTTGTGCAGTTGTTCTCGGTACTAATATGTATGCAGTGTCAGGTAATGCATATGCAGAGGAGACTTCAGGAGATGTATCGGTTTCAGATACAAAAGAAGTTCTCTATTCAATAAAATACAATAAAAACGGCGGAACAGGCACACTTACACAAAATCTTCCGGCTCCCGCAGGTTCAGAAGTAAAATTGTCAATATGGGCTTTAAGACTTGACGGATATGCGCATGTTGGCTGGACAGACGGAGAAAATATATATGAACGTGGCGAAACTATAACAATGCCCGACCATGACCTTGAACTTACTGCTGTATGGACAAAGCTCTATACTCTTACTTATGAGGATTTCAGCAGTATAGGTTATGATGTGCCACTCTCAGACGGAACAGTTGTTCCGGGAACAGAAGTTTATCTTCCTAACCTTGCTATGTTCAACGGTGAGGCTATGTTTAACGGCTGGCGTGTAAATGGTGAATACTATGCACCTCAGACATCATTTGTAATGCCGGAAGAAGATGTTCATGTAGCGGCTGACTGGCTTTCTCCGATATCATTTGCTTACAGTGCAGGCGATGTTGACGGTGTTGTAGGCGAACCAATAATATATACAACAAAGTATCCTGGAGCACAGTTCAATACAGCTGATACACCTGTTATAGCAAGACTCGGATACAAAGTTACCGGTTGGCATATGTCAGGTACAGATAAGAATTACGGAGTAAATGAATCATATATTATTCCTGATAAGGATACTGTTTTTGAGATCATATGGTCTCCTATCATAATCGGTATGTCTTTTGACGCAAACGGCGGAACAGGCACGATGGAAAGAGAAAAGCACGAGCATGATTCGGTTATCAATATCTCAAAGTGTCTTTTTGAAAAAGAAGGTCATAAACTTCTCGGCTGGCAGTTAAGAGATGAATACTACAGACCTGAAGCAAAGTATCAGGTGAAAATAAAAAAAGCAGGCGAGTCACTTAAATTCAAGGCTATCTGGATAGATGAAAAGGAAAATCCGGGAGATATAAACGGTGATGGTAAGGTTGAGCTTACAGATATGACATTGTTGTCACTGAATATCATGGGTGACTACGCTATTGAAGATGAGTTAAAGTTAAAAGACGCAGATGTTATGAGAGATGGTAAGATCGATGTAGCAGACCTTGCATATTTCAAGCAGTATGTGTCACAGGATAAAGTATTGTTGGGATTAGCCCCGGAAGGAGAATGATTTTTAAATGAGTAAAAAAGTATCGGCATTGCTTGCTGCCCTCTTAGCTCTTACAGCTGTAATGGCCGGATGTGGTTCACAAAATCTTGAAGTTAAACTTACACCGGATACTACTGCCGCAAACGGAGAAGCTGAAAAAAATGAAGTAACAGAACAGGTAACTACGTTACAGATACAGGAAGAAATTCCGGAAGAAACTATTTCTGAAGATGTTACGGTTACAGAGGAAACAACTCCAATGCCTGAAGAAGTTAAAGAAGAAGTAACAGAAGAAGTAACAGAATCTGTTGTCTTAGAACAGGAAGAGACTCAGGCACCTGTTGTTACAGAGCCACCTGCAAAGACTCAGGCAGAAGTTCCTCAGACAACACAGCCACCTGCTCCGACAGAACCGGTTTTTGTGCAGGAAGTTGAACCGACATATATAAATGGTATCCTTATCGTAAATAAGACATATCCATTACCGCCATCATATGCTCCGGGATGTCTTTCAAGCGATACAGATGCGGCTTTTAAGAAAATGGCTGCAGATGCGTATGCTGAAGGGCTTACATTATGGGTTCAGTCGGGTTACAGAAGTTATGATCTTCAGAAGGATCTGTACAACCGTTATGTTGCAAGAGACGGACAGGTAGCCGCCGATACTTACTCTGCAAGACCGGGACACTCCGAACATCAGTCCGGACTTGCGTTTGATCTTAATACCATAGACGACAGTTTTGCCAATACTGCCGAAGGACAGTGGGTTGCTCAGAATTGTCACAAATATGGATTTATAGTACGTTATCCTAAAGGAAAAGAACATCTTACAGGATATCAGTATGAATCATGGCATCTCAGATATCTTGGTGTTGATACAGCTACCGCAGTATATGAAAGCGGTTTGTGTCTTGAAGAATATCTGGGTATTACATCAGAGTATTCATATTGATAAAAAATCAGATATTAATATGCGAAAAAATCAGTTATCCGTTTGTGTGGATAACTGATTTTTTATCATAAAATTATACCGCTGTATTTATGAATGTACAGCGGTATAATAATTTATATATTAGCGTATTACTGTGGTCCGAGAACAACAGTAGGGTCTTTGCTTATATACTGTTTGAAATGTGCAAGGTCAGAAATTACAACTTCGCCGTCACCGTTTACATCAGCAGCTTTAAGCTGTGAATCTGAAAGTTTTGTATCGCCTATGAGATAGAGTGAAAGTGTTGTAAGGTCTGTAAGGTCTGTTTTTTCGTCACCGTTGAGGTCACCATATATAACAGTGTCAGAATCGTTTGGTTTGTTTGTAGTTGTTTCAACCGGTTTGGAAGTTGTAGTAGTTGGTTCTGTTTTTGATGTTGTTGTAGGTGCCGGAGTAGTTACTGTAGTTACAGTTGTTGTAGGTGTTTCAGGTTTTACAGGAGTACTTGGATCAGGAGCTTTTGTTCCGTCAGGTTCTGCACCGAAAACAAGTTCACCGTTGTAGTAAACAGGTACGTTCTGAGCTACGCATGATGAAGTTTCACCTGTGTCAAGTATACCATCGAGATTTGAGAAATCATTTGTTGCGTCCCAACCACTTCCGTAGTTAGGGAATACAAATGAGATAAGGAATTCACACTGATGTCTTCCTTCGGAGATAGGCATAGCTATTTTTCCGTCAGGTATTTCTACTTCAACGTAGTAGATATTTCCGTCATACTGTTTCATTTCTGATATAGTAGCCGGCTTGCATTCACCATACATAGTACTCTGGTTTCTGTCACATCTTATTGCTATATCTGAAGCGGAGAAACCTGCATCAAGAACTTCTGATATATCCATATAGTAACGGAATGACATATTGTCCTGAGTTCTTGCCGGCCATGCAGTGTGGTTTGTAAACTTGAAGCTTACTGTAATACCGCTGTCATCAAGACCTTTGAGTCTGGATTCAACGAAATATTCAGGTGTTCTTACTTCAGGTTCAGGGAAGTCAGGATCTGTCTTACCGCCGTATTCGCCGATAAGTTTACACATAAGTGCTGTAAAACCTGCGTTATAGTCAGTAGCAACTTCGTTGTTTATGTAGTTGTTACGGTCATCTTCATATACACCTGCTTCAGTAGGTCCGCCTACAAGAGCGCCGTAGAGGATATGACGTGAATCTTC
This sequence comes from Ruminococcus sp., assembly GCA_015066745.1. GTDB lineage: Bacteria > Bacillota > Clostridia > Oscillospirales > Ruminococcaceae > HUN007. The sequence continues at coordinate 28,573 of SVNW01000044.1, forward strand.
CGGATCAAATACACTGTTGTTCCATGAACCATGAGCTGTTCTGTGGTGTGGTCTTGTCGGTGATGTTTCATTGTATCCTACAACATATGCTCTGCCGTCAGGGTTGTTACCAAGACAGTAGTCAGCCTGTTCTTTATAGAATGTTTTATAGCTTTCTACATTTGGAGAATCCTTGAGAACAGTGTCACAAGCAACGGCTGCTATAAATCCTGCTGTAGTAGCGTATCTCAGACAGCCCCATGTTGTAAGCCATCTTAAACCGCCCGGAAGTTCCTGTACATCATTTGTCCAGTAGCTGATATGTTTTTCGATCTGTTTGATATATTTGTCTTCCTGTGTATTTATAGCATAGAGGAGCATACCGCCCTGCTGTGCGTCATCCCAGCAGTGACTCCATGAGTATTTGAGTTCATTTGAGCCAAGCTCTGTTCCGAGATTTGGGATATAACTTGTAGCCTTGTCAAGATAATCCTTGTTGCCTGTAGCTATATAGAGCCAGTTTGCAGCGTAGAAAAGTTCATCATAGAAGTGGCTTGATCTGTAGAAGCCTGAAGCGTTACTATCGTTGTAGTCATCATCGCTTTTTGCCTTATCAGCTATTTTGAATATATTTTCAGCGTGTTCTATGTATGTGTCACACTTGTCTGATTTGCCCTTGAGAGCTGCCGCACCTGCTGCGAGAGCTGCTGCCATGCCACCGCATACAGCTGAACCTGTACCTGTGTAGTAAGGTCTTTCATATGTTGAACCTTCAACCATACCGTATTCGAGAAGTTCAACAGGACCCCACCATGTGTGGTCTTCTGTACCGTTACCTACCTGAAATACTACTTCGTCACCGAGGTCGCAGTCAACAAAATAGTCGAGTGCATATTCAAGGTTGTTCTGATATATTTCATACTGTCCGACTTTTTCTACAGCATCGCCGTACATATAGAGTCCCCATGCAAGAGTAGCTGCAGAATAAGCCATAGGGAGATTGAATTTTACGTGGTCTCCGGCATCGTACCAGCCCTTGTAAATTTTATCTCCGAGTGTTGAGTCGCCACGCCATTCTACACGATTCCATTCAGGGAGTTCGTTTGCCTGCTGGCATTCATAGAAGTAAAGTGATTTCTGAAGTGCTTCTGCATAGTTGATATCAGCAGCAGCGTTTACAGTGGTATTTGTTACCGGGCTTGAAACGTTTAATGAGTTTGTTGCTGATACAGCAAGCATTGAGCATGCAAGTAAAGAGGCTAACAGCTTTTTACTTTTCATTTTTAATTCCTCCTAAAAATATAAGAAAATTAACTGACTTTTACATAAAAATATGTAAATCCGCTACTTAAATTATCTCATTAAATATTGCTTTTGTCAAGCAAATTTGAGCGCATGTATGTGTCAAGTGAAAGTGGGCAATTTTTTTGGTATAAATTCAAATACTCACAATATTAGTTTTATATGACCTTGCCTTATAATTTAAAATCCAAAATATTTTTAAACCTAGATATATTTTTTAAC
>SVNW01000045.1 GCA_015066745.1 Ruminococcus sp.
TAAAAGATTAGAACGATGGAGCGTCACTAATTGTCTTAAACGGCAAAAAGAGTTATTCGAACACTTTGGCGTACCGTTAACTATTGAAGAATTGTTGCATACCTAAAAAACCGAAGTTTCGTGATTAAAGTAAACTTTAAAAAGATTGCAAAAGCATATGCAGACGGTATTTGCAAAACATTAGGCGTTGTAATTCCTGATGATGAACCGACCGAAACTGTTGACAATGGCATACTGTACAGAGTACAGGTAGGTGCATTCAGTGTAAAAGAAAATGCTGAAAAGTATCTGGAAGGATTGAAAAAAGCAGGATATACAGATGCATATATCACAACTGATTCAAAAAAATAAACAATTGAACCGGCGAAACCTATATCATAAAACATAAAAACAAGCGATCGGGAACAAAATCCTGATCGCTTTATTTTTTTATATCTTTTTTTCATTTCTTAGCTTGTATTCAATCAATTCAACAACATACGGAGGTGGTGTTCTGCGTTCTGCTTCCCATTCCTCAATAGTGCGTTTAGGTATATTCAAATACTCTGAAAACGCCCTTTGTGTCATATCGGCTGCTTTTCTTAATTCTTTTATCGCCATAATATGCACACAGTTTTTGAATGAGTAAAAAAACTATGAACAAAAATATATACAAGGAAGAGAAAAAAGTGTATACTGAAACAAGATGAAAAAAACGGAGGTATACACATGAAAAAGATAAGCATAGCAGAGGCACTTGAGGGAATCTCTTTTATTATTTTGTCGAGTAAATCTGCAAATGACATTTCCATATCCTCACTTCCTCTCTCTCGTTGTATTTAGGGGAATCTTTAGATATATAATTCTGATAAGGCAAATTTTTTAACCTTATCAGAATTTTTTGTATAGATTTTCATTTTTAATATACGTAGCAAATACTTTTTTAAATTCTTATTCTGCATTTTAACAATTTTTAATCGCTTTTTTTGTTTTTTTCTATCTCATCTTATTTTGTGTCATATATTTCTTGTGACACTGTATAAAAAATATTATTTTTCACGCTAAACTATTGACATTTTTAATAAAATGTGATATAACTGTGATATGAGGTTTTTATTTGATATTTACATCTTTACTGATACTGTTATTGTAAAAGATAAAAGATGGTGTCAGTGTATTGATATATTGAAGTATATATGTTTAAATTTAATATTACGGGCAAAGCATTACGAAAGTATGTGACGCAAAGCTAAACAGGGACTGTAAAATGTCAGCCAGCTATGAGATTGATATCGCAGTTCTGTTTTACGGAAGTGCGTTTTTTGTTATCTGGATATTGAGGGGATATGAAAGCTTTTATCTAAGTTGTTGTATGATGGTGTGTAAAAATGCAGAATTACTGTATTTTACTCTTGCCTATAATAAATATCGCAGAAATGAGCTTAAGTGTTTAATGTTTAGGGGGGATTAATATGTCGTGGCATAATCCGAATCAGGACGAGGCTGCTGAAGAATTTTACTCCTCAAGGAGAAGATTCGCTAACGCAGCTACTCAAAAATATGCAGTAACAAAGGCTGCAGAGAGATGTTGGGATGAAAGAAATCAAACACAGCATGCAATCCGGTCGTGTATGAGCGACAAACTCAATTTTGAAAAGAGAATAGAAGATATTCGTATGATTATTGGTGTAATCAGTGGAGCGATTGGTGGCTCGATGTTTGGCATTGTAGATGGAATGAATATTCCGGATGTTATTAGTTCGTTCAACAATCATGCCAAAAAGACAGATGAAAGTTTCAGAGAATGTATGAAGTGTTCAGAAATTGTTGCCGCAAGCATTCATGAAGTTTTTAAAAGTAAATCAGTGGATGAAGATCTTAATTTATCCGATGCACTTAAACAGTTCAGAGACGAGTTAGCACGATTAGAGCAGGTAGTAAGGGATTTGCAGACTCAGATGGATAATCTCTCTGCTCTTGTAAATGATTTGAGTGCAAAAATCAGTTCGTTAAATGCAGAAGCTGTGAGTTGGCGTAAAGTTATGTTAAGTAGTGCATATGAAATGAACCATTTTAGAAAATTCATGTAAGTGTAAAGATTTTAGGTGGTGAAAAAAATGAGAATTGAAATAGGTGTCAATTCTAACGGTGCATCTTTAAAAGGATATCAGACTGATTTTTCATCATTACTTGATCGTTCAGATGCTTTGATTTCTTCCGTTTCTGCAGTGAAAAAATACATATTTATGATGAATGGTGGAGTTGGAGTTTTACAAGGTGCTTTAGATTTGGTTGATACTCGTTTAACTCTCGAAAAAGGCAGAAAAAACGATTTGGTAAACATGCAAGATAAAGTTGCTGGTTTTATTGAAATTGTAAGAAATACAGATAATGCTGTTTCACAGCAAGTATCTAAAAATCAAAACGAGTTTTATGCTGTTTATCCATGGGCAAAACCTTCTGTATTGAGTTCTTGGTATAATAATGCTTGTAATTGGTTGAAAGGTGCATTAAGAGGAACGTGTAGTGCAATAGACAATGTTTGGAAGATTTATAATGGAACTGATTATAGAACATTATCGGATGACGAATTAAATAGAGTTTGTGACGAATATATAAGAATTATTGACTGCAAAGATGAGTCTACGGATTTTAAAATTAAGTTGCAAGCTTTATTAGATTATTTGTCTACAGTCTATATTTTAGAAACGCCTTCTAAGTTGAATAAAAAAATTGATTTGTATGTGAAAGTTTATGAAAAAATTTATCCTGACAAAGCCGAGAGTATGAGGAATTTGTTTAGCGATGCTCCGTTGGAATTTGAGAATGACGTACGAAATATAAAATTTATAGCTTACAAATCCACCGGTGAGTGTCATGATATATTTTTTAAATATGCATGTAGACTTAAGATAGCAGATTACTATTGTTGTACGGAGCAAGGAGAAACTAAAAATTTTTTCAATCCTAACGATGATAGTATGTACTTAAACATGAAATCTATACGTGATAGGAATAATTTGTATGGTACATTTTTTCATGAAGCAGGGCATAACATTGATTTATTGATGGGTATGGACGCAACCGGAAATAAAAAGTATTATTCCGCCTTTGTATTATCCGATGGTAATTTTCATGGATTAGTATATAAAGAAGTTGAAGGAATTGTTACTAATCTTGTAAATAACTACAGCAATAATGAAAAGTTTCTTAACGATGAACAAAAATCTTTGATAACAGATGTGTTAATGGGAAGAAAGCATGATTCAGAGATTAACAATTCAGATACTGATTTTGCATATAGAAAGGTATTAGAAGATATTACTGGTGCCTGGAAAGGCAAGTATTCAAGAAAGTATCAGAATGGAAGAGAAATTGGCATTCTTGAGGCAAAAGATTCTGGAGCGTTGAGTGAAGTTATGAACGGAATGACAAATAATAGCTTAATGGTTAATTCAAAGTATACGAGAAACGTAGATAAGGGTATGTTGGGAACTTTTAATCCAGCACATGTTACTGCTGGACACCCTATTAATTGGGGAAATCCAATAAAAGGATATGTTGGAACGGATTATTATTATGATTCCAATGGATTATATACCGGATCAGCTGAAACGGAGTATATGGCTGAATATATGCGTATAAATATGACGAATAGTGTATCTGAAAAAGAATATATTACTCGATATTTAGGTGATTCATGGGGAATAATGACTAATGGTTTAAAATATCAAAATATTGGTGATTGAATTGAAAACATGGGGGTGATGATGTGCGAATAGAAATAAATTCAATTGGCTTAGGTGGCGTTGCTACTATATCCGGGTTTCAGAATGATTTTTCCGGTTTGATTTCTAAGTCCAGAAAGATGATTGCTGCATTCCAGGTTGTAAAACAACAGTCATATGGGATGAATGGCGGTATAGGGAATCTGCAATCTGCAGTTGATAAAGTTGAAAATAGAATCTCTGTTGAAGAAAACAGGATTACAGCAATAGAAAACGTCGAAAAAAAGGCTGATAACTTTTTAGAACTGGCAATAAAAACAGATATTCAAGCAGGAGCACAAGTCAATAAAAATAAAAATGAATTCTATCGTGTGAATCCGTGGGCAAAGCCACCACCACCACCCAAAGAGAAGAATTATCTACAGAAAGCAGGAGAGTGGCTTTGTAAAAAAGGCGAACAGATTGTTGATGGTGTCAGAAGTATTAAGGATGCTGTTGTTAATTTTGGTAAGTCTGTTGCCGAAACAATTTCAAAGGCTTGGAAATCTACGGTAGAGTGGTACAAAAAAAATAAAGATTTCATAAATCAAGTATTTTGTGAAGTTTTGGTAGGTGCTTTAGTTATTGGTTTAGCTTTGGCTACCGGTGGCACTTCGTTAGCTGTTACTGTTGCTGTCGCTGCCGGAACAGGTGCTGCTTTAGGTGGAGTTGGCGGTGCTATTGAACATTATATGGAGTACGGAACTACAGAAGGAATGGTTAAGTCTATAGTAGGTGGTGCAGCCAAAGGATTTATGACCGGTTCAATAACCGGCATTGTTGGTGGACATGTAACTCTTGCTGCAAAATCTATGAATCTTGGACGATGTGCTACAACTGCTTTTGGTGCAGTAACAGACGGAATGGCATCAGCTGGAGCAGAGTATATACATGCTGTTACTGATGGTAATGGGATAACAGAAGAAGAAAAGCGTGAAATCATAAAAAGTGGTATAACCGATACTGTCTTAGGTGGTATTGATCATTATAAAGGGTTTGAAAAAGTTGGCAATGACATAATCGGAAAGGAAACCAATTTAGAAAAACTGATGCATAATGAGAAATATCTTAAAGATACAAAGCAATCAATTATGACAACAGCAGTAAAAAATATGAAAAATGGATTGCCGGGTTCTATATATAACGCTCAGGAAGCGATCAGAGATTTAACAGCCTTTAATAAATATTTGATGAAAAATATCATAAAGGACGAAGCAATTGATAATCTGAGAGATGGAGTCAGAGACTTAATTGTTGATAACTCACTGAAGGCATTTGGTATATGATCAAATATTTCGTGTAATCGGTATTCTGATATAAAAAGGTTTTAGTCTACAAATGTTATATTTGTAATGTTTAAATCAAATTTATTATTTTAAGTAAACAAGGAGATGAAATGATGAACAAAGAAAATTATGCTGAGGCCATGATTAATGCAGAAACAGCATTTTCTAACGAGAATTATGCATTAGCGTTGGAATGGTTCAGAAAAGCACTTGAAGAAAAACCTGATGATTTGCAGGCTTTGTCAAGAGCCGGTGCAGTTTGTGTTCCATTAGATAAGTTTGATGAGTCTTTTAAATACTTTAAAAAGGCAATGGAGATTGATCCAGAAAACGGAGATAATGCTCTTAACCTTGGAAATGCATATTTCTTTAATGGTGATTACGGCAAAGCTCTTGAACTTTATGCTGATGCAGAGATTAAAGGATGTAGTGAAGAAGCTAAGCAGAGACTCTATTATCAGATGGCGATGCTTTGTAGTATCAGAATGGATATAAAGTCTGCTTTGGCAAATTTTAAAAAATATGAAGATGCCGATAAAACCGGTCTTGCGGCAACTGATCCGGATATAATTTCTGAGAAAATCAGGTTGTATATGATGGCTGAAGATTATGAGAACGCAGCCAGATGTGCAGTAAAATGGATTACAGTTGCACCAACTGTGATTAATGGTTATATGGTTTATTTTAATATTTTAATGGCAAAGCAAGATTATAACAAGGCAGAAAAAGTAATCGAGGATGCCGAAAAGTATGCAGAAATAGATGAGAAAACAAGATTCTTGTTGAAAATGGAAAAAGTGTCGATGCTGATAGCGGTTGCTGAATCTGAGCCGGATAAGAAGGATTCTCATTTGCAGAATGCTTATGATATACTGGTTGAGCTTCAAAATATAGCTGACCTATCACAAAAAGATGAAGTCATTGTTACTTTAGCTGATGTCTGTATGAAAATGACACGGTACAATGAAGCTATTGAGTTAGCAGACTCTCTGTTATCAAATGATACGGTCACAAATTTTGAAATAGAAGCGACAGATCATACAGGTATTGAAGAACTCAGCGAAATTGATATTGAAGCTATTGCTGAGGAGGATATGGCCGCAATTGATGAAAAAATTATCGACCAAGAGATTAGTGAAGATATCGGCGATTATGCTGAAGTATACTATGATGAAGACGGACAACTGGTTCGTGAATATCCGGACGGTACTTTTGCTGATCTGGAATCTGAGCAATATGATAATACACTTCTGAATAGTACAGAAACACAGGAAATTACAACGGAGGAAAGACAAGCAGTATTTTACGACCGTGTATATTTCATTCTTCTTTCTTGTCATATTTCGATTGAAAATTATGCTGAAGCATATAGATTTGGCGGACTGGTTAAGCATAGTGAGAATATCTACTATGCATATTTTGGCCGTTATATTGAGGTATTTTCCATGAAAAAGCTTTCTGAGTCAGGGTCAGTCTTCAGTAAGGAAGCGGTTGATGAAAAGTATGCTGAAACTATCGCTTTTTATAGAAGTAGTATGCTACAAAATCCGGGCAATAATTTTGCTGTTATCTTCCGTGCAAGAATGTATGCTGAAATCGGAAAGTTTGCAAAAGCAGAGGAAATGGCAAGTTTGTTAGTTCTGGACGAGAAAAATGCAGTGATGGAATACATCGGTGAATGCAGAAAGGAGTATCATGATATGTAAAAATAAGTAAGGAGGTGGTCGTATGACCGGATTAGATTTGTCGAAAGACATTGTTCTTGACGAAGCAGCATTTGATAAAGCTATCAATGATTTCACAGATTTGGCGGAAGAACTCAAAGGGTTACGTACTGATATTGAAGAACTTCTTGGCGTTTTAAAGGAAGGTTTTGATACTCCGGCCGGACGAAAATTCATCAATTCATGCGAAAAAAATCTTCTTGAGCCGCTTGAACGTCAAAAACTTGTTATCGAACATATTTCATCCACATTGACTGATGTTAAGGGGTCATATTCGACGGTATTTATTGAATATGCAAATCTTAATACAGCAATTAAATCTTATCAATTTTAAGTCAGTAGATACTGACAAAAATCATTTTACCAAAGGGGGAAATTTTTATGTCTACAATTCTTACAAGCGCTATTGTTGAAAACGCCAAAAGTTCTGTTGATACATATGTGTCTACAATTGATGGTTTAAACAATGAGTTAGAGGGTGTAATCAATACTCTTACCGGTACTAATTTTATTGGTGATGCATCAAACGGGTATAAAGCGTTCTACACTAGCAAGGTGCTTCCGGCGCTTACTGATAATCTTATTAGTCAGGGTAATTCACTCTCTGCAAGTATTAAAGCAATACTGGACAATATTCAGCAACAACTCCTCAATACAGTTGATCCACAACTCGGTACAAATAATGCGAATCCTGGTGTATCAGTTGCAGGTGGAGCGGCGGCAGCAGTTACAAGTGGGGCGGCGGCGGCGGCTCAGGCAGTAACAGGTGGAGCAGCGGCAACAGCAGTCACAAGTGGGGCAGTAGCAGCGGCTCAGGCAGCAATGGGTGCAATTAATTAATGAAAGGAGAATGAAAAATGGCTGATATTACTTTTAAATATGCAGAAATGGAAACAGCAGCAAAACAGATTGATGAATTGGCAACAAGGTATGCAAGTGCAGCAAATACTTTTGAAATGGATTTTATAAGTTCGATTTCCCAGTGGGAAGGCGCTAGCAATGATAAAATGAAGATGTTTATTTCGGGTCCGGTTAAGTCGTATATGGGTGATACTATTCCGAAACTTCTTAGCTCTCTTGCACAACTTCTCAGAGCAAATGCCGAACAGATGCAAAGTGCTGACCAGCAGATTGCAGACAATATTCCCACAACATTAGGATAATGACAATAATACTTACTGATAAGCGAGGCGAATTATGGAAAATAAACAGATTACTCTTTCAGATGTAGAGAGAAATAAAGAATTATTTGAATATGAAATGACTGAGGTTATCCTGCAGCTGAGAGGCGAATTCGCTAAGATTAGCGGTAAGGATATGAAACTTGGAAATATACAGATGAAAGTTCCAGATATAAATATCAATGCAGAACTTCCGAGCGTTAATACTGTTTCTTTGGAAGTGCAGACGCCTGTTGCAGTTAGCAGTCAGGCGGTTGCAATTCCACCCGTCACTATTGAGAAACCTGATGTAAATTGCCCGACGGTTCCGGCTGTAAATTTAATTTCCATTGATGAAATTATACTTGATCAGATACAGCTGGACTGTCCGACGGCAATTGAAAGTTTTGATACCGGTGACATATGTGTAAATGTGGAACCTCCAATAATATCTGAAATTGATACCAAAATTAATATTCATTTGCCTGATAAATCAATTTTGATTGATAAGAATGATGTGCCTGATATCGCAGTTAAGCATGTGCCATTGATCGCAATAAATGCAACGACTAATGTCAATGTTCAGAAAATAGTAATAGATTTACCAAAAACAGATATAACAGACAGAAGTGTTGAAAGTGATATTTGTTTTGTATTAAACAGTGTTTCTGTTGATGTGCCGCATATTCCAAAAATAAAGCAATACAAGGGTTCCGGTGTAGTTATTGAAGAAGCAGTGCACAATTTCAAAGATACTGCACATGTAATTCCAAAAATACCTGAATATACACATCAAGAACCAAAAATGCAGAGTATTTCTATTAATATAGCTGAGGTTCCGGTTATTTCTTCAATAGATTTTAAGAAAATTGTTTTGCCTGATACACCTATTGATGTTCGTATTGTATCTAAGGTAAATGTGACTGTTCCGCAATCTGTAGTTACTAAACATGAGCAGATAAGTCTGCCTGTAATTCCGGGAGTAAAGCTACCTGTAACTTTACAGGTAACTGAACCTCATGTTGATATAGATACTCTTCCGGATGTACCTGTTATAGATATAAGTATCGGAACGGATATGTCTATTGATATAGAAAAGACAAATATAAGCTACGAATATTCTACAGTTTGTTTCAGTTCACTTCCTGATATTGAAGTTCAAAAAGAATTTGGAATCGAGGTTCCTGAGATACCGGATCTTAGTGATGCAATAAAAGAAGTACTTGAATCAGTTGTTTGATTTATATAATTATAAAAGGGTGGTGTGAGATGAAAATAAAAAGAATTATAGTTGCTTCGGTGACGGCTTTATCTTTCTTGGTGCAGACGCCGGTGTGTGTGTTTGCAACAGAAGGAGTACAACCGTTGCAGACGTATTTTACGGACGATGGAAAGTCTTTGAAAGTATTTACATCTGAAGCTTTGGAAGATGATGCATATTTGTTAATTGGAAATGAAAGCTTTGTAGCTGAAACCATAATTTCAGATGTGAAAGTACATACTACTTTTTTAGTTGATAATTCAACTTCAATGCCATATAATCTGAGGGAAGATATAAAAACTGCAATTACTAACTATGTATCAGGTATGTCAGATTCTGAGAGCGTAAAGATTGCTTTGTTTGATACACATACTACTGTTCTTGCAGATGAATATTCAGCTGATAAGGAATTTATCAGCTATGAATTATCAAAGATAGATTTTAATGGACAGGCAAGTCTTGTTTATGATTCTGTTCTTGAAGTATCTGAAAACACCGATACATCAGTAGATGCCTATTACCGAACTGTTCTTATAACTGATGGTATTGACTCTGTTGAGGGTACATCTTTTGATTATTTGAGAAGTGTTATCAGTGAAAATGGTCGTTATCACGTCGATGTTGTTCAAGTCAGTGAAAGTGATAATCAGGATGTAAATTTAAAGGCAATAGCAAGTCTGGGTTCAAATACATATACATATTTTAAATCAGGTTCTGATTTTGAAGGATTAAATCCGGATAACGTTTCGATGATTAAAGTTAATCTTAACAATTCTGTTACTACTGGTGAATTGAAAGGTGTGACAATAAAGAACGGTGGAACAAATATTTCACTCGGATCTATCTTATTTCCGCAAGTTGAGATTGATGATCCTGAACCAATTGAAACAACAATTGTATCAGAAATAACTACAGTTATTACATCTGAAACTACTAAGAAATCAACGACAGTATCTGATACACTTACAACGACCTTGACTGTTACTGATTCCTCACCGACAGATGGTGAAAAGAAGAACTTTCCGATTATTTTAATTATTGCAATTATTTCCGGATGTTTTCTTATCGGAGCTATTGTTGCAATTATTGTTTTCAAAAAAAATAAAAAGATTAAGCAATGCTGTATAGCAGTACAAATTTGCAAAGATGATCAAAATGACCAAAAAGGTGTTGGTGATGATATGTGGAAATTTCCTGTTAACTCTGAATTCAGGGTTGGAAGAATAATTGATCCAAAATCAAATACCGATACACCATTGCCAAAAAATCATCGTGCGATTTGCGAAGAAGCTACGAATGAAGATATAAGTAGTATTGGCAGAAATGCATTTTTATTAACTTGTAACAAGAAAACAAGAAAGGTTACAATAAAAAATGTAGCACAAAGTGCAATTTTTTCAGTTGAAACAGAAAATAGAAAGAATGATTTAAGAACTGATCAAACTGACACGATTAAGAAGGGCACAAAAATATTATTAGGTAATTATACAACTGTAATTATTCGTAATATCACTATTAATAACAGTTAAGTATAGAAGGGAGATTTAAATGGAAAGCAATAAATTACTTATTGGTGTACAGTTTATTGGCAGTCAAGGTGCAGTTACTGTTATGGAATTAATCGTTCTTCGGGATATTACATTAAAACAATTGCTCGATGGCATTAAATACGGTATAGATAAAAAAATAGATTCCGGTGGAGTATATGAGGTATGTGCAGATATTTTCAAAGAGTGTATAGAGGATTATAAACCTAAAGACGGAATTTTTTCCGGACTGACTTTAACCTCATATAACAATGCATTTTTTTCTGCTGAAGATGAGAATAACAGAGTAGTTATTCGTTCAGGCGACCTTGAAAAGAAGTTATATGAGATTGGATTTATTACCTCAACAAAGATAGTGTTTGATATCACAAAAGAATATCTGTCCTATGAATTGAACACAAAAAACATTATCGATGCGTTCAGACCGAATAATAAAAATACAGTCATTTCTTTTCCGGAATACAATATCAGTACAAGGCAGATGTATCGGTTTGACGATACACCTGTTGAGATTATTCCACCTTCTGAACCACCACAGAAATCGCAACAGAATCTTTTTTCTATGATGATTCCATCTGTACTTATGTTATCCTCAATGATACTGGTCAGGGGCTTAATGTCGGGTGGTGGTGCCGCCGGTTGGTCTATGGTGCTTGTGAGCGGTGTAATGAGTGTTGTTACTATGATAACAACAATCACAAACTGGAATAATCAGAAAAAGAAGTATGTTAAAGATCTTGCTGATTGGCGTGAACACTATCAGTCTTACATTGCAAGAACAATTATAGATATTCAGCAACGTAAAGATTTTGATGTGAAAAAGTTATGTTCACTTTATCCGGATGTAACTGATATTCTCAATAGTGGCGATGTAAATAGTAGTGTTTATAGTATTTCCGGTAATATATTCAGTCGTGATCCTGCTGACAGAGATTTTTTAACTATACGACTTGGATTATCCGGTGATGTTGATAATATGTTTGAAATAAAAGGCAGTGAAAGAGATGTCGTTTTCTCTGCTTCCAATTTTACTTTTGAAAATGATAGAATCAAACTTTATATCCCTGAAGACGATGACTACAGATATATAGAGGATAAGAGATATTTTCTTAATAATCTTCCAAATTTTATTTCAAAAAAATATAAACATATGACAAATGCACCACTTCTTTTTTCCTTGAAAAATTGTGGTGCTCTTGGCATTGTTGTAGACACCGGAGAGAATTGTACTAATCCCGGTAGTAATAAAACTCCAACTGATATAAATATTGATACTATCATAAATAACAGAGATATGTTGATTGAACGCATGATTTTTGATTTGTGCTTCTATCATTCGCCTGATGATTTACAATTTGTTGTTCTCTTTCCGAGAACAGATAATCCATCTAAGATTGAGAAATTGATAAACGTTTACAAATTTCTCCCTCATTTCAGAGAACTATTTCATGACAGGTCTCAGTTTGTATTTAACACTGAGGGTGCAAATATGGTTTTTGGTAATACACTTAACATCATGGGTGAAAGAGCGGGTGAAAAATCAGCTGGCAGCAGACTTCCGCATATTGTATTTATCGTATACGATGAATATGATATTAAGGAACATGCGTTTGCTCAGTATCTTCCTAAAATTCCTGAAGAAGGAAAACTTTATGAAAATTCTTTAGGAATCACTTTTGTTTTTCCGAAGTTTTACAAAGAGCATCTGCCACATTATTGTAATCATGTTATAACTGTTTATAATGATTATGCAGAGTTAGTTCCTCATGAAGATGAAAATAAAGCACAGAAATTTGCGTTTACAATAAAAATAAATGAGGGAACAAATGACACGAAAAACAAGGAAGATGATGGTGGTAGATGGAGAAGAAATCTGTATAATTCATATAAAATTCTTTCTGCACTATGTTATGCAAAGATTTCACAAAACGGTAAGGTTCCGTCCAATGTTAATATCTTTGAACTTTTCGGGTTGAAAAAAGATTGTATAGACATTGAGGAGTTTTGGGAAGGTAAAAATGGAAAGAGGCAGTATGATGTAAAAAAATCTATAAGCGTTCCAATCGGACGTACAGATAGTGGGATTACATACCTTGATCTTCATGAAAAATCTGATGGACCACATATGCTTGTGGCCGGGACAACTGGATCTGGAAAATCAGAGACAATTATTTCTTATCTTCTTGGATTATGTTTGTGTTTCAGGCCTGATGAAGTAAATCTTATGCTCGTAGATATGAAGGGCGGTGGATTTATAAAGAGAATAGGTACGCTTCCTCATGTGGTTGGTTCTGTTACTGATGTTGACGGTGACGAAAACGGAACGGGAGCAGAGTATATGCTTAAAAGGTTTTTAAATGCTCTTACATCCGAAATTCGCAGAAGAAAGATCCTGTTCAATGCTATGTATGTAGACAGTATAAATGGATATATTGCAGCTTGTCGTGATATTGAAGCACATATCAATTCTATAAACAATCGTCTTCAAGGTGAAAATAAAGATGAATTGACCGAGAGTGAAAAGCAACAACTTCGAGAACAGGCTAAAAACGATGTGCTTGCACACCTGATTCTTGTTGTTGACGAATTTACTGAATTAAAACGATTCTCAACTGAAAATAATGATATAGATTTTATTGGTGAGATTACTACAATAGCAAGAGTAGGACGAAGTCTTGGATTTCATATCATTCTCATTTCACAGAACATTGAGGGAGCTATCACAGATGATATTCGAGTTAATTCTAAATCCAGACTTTGTTTGAAAGTTGCAACCCGACAGGCGTCAAAAGAAATGATTGGTAATGATCTTGCTGCAAGCCCGGTGATGCCCGGAAATGGAAGAGGGTATTTGCTTGTGGGAACAGGTTCAAAGTTTGAATATTTCCAGTCTGCTTATTCCGGTGCTACAGTTGAAGATAACATGGAAACACCTATTGAGATTATTGAAGCAAGTAAAACAGGTGCATATACTAGTTTTTATCGTTCTGAAAAGGATAATACAGAGTTTATTGATCAGAAAACAGAACTCGAGAAACAAGGAAAACTTGAAACTCAGCTCAATGCGATTGTTGGTGCTATAAAGACATATTATGATAAGCATAGTGATCTGTATTCTGCACCTCATATTGTTTTTCAGAAACCGTTACCTAGTAAAATGGTGTTGAAAGATGGTGCAATTTATGATTATCAGGATGGTAAATTTGGATTTATGAAGGAGGTTTGATAGGGTATGAAATCTTTACAAATGGGTATTTATGATGACCTTGATACACAGACTCAGCCACTTTTAAATATTGATATTTTTTTAAATAATATAATAGTATTTGGTGACCATATGAGCGGTAAAACTACATTTTTGAAAACGTTACTTGTGCGTATGCATCAAAATGTTGAAAAGACCGATGCAGAGGAAATATATATTATTGATTTTGGTGGTAATTTAGGTGAATATAAAAAATTACCTCTTGTAGCGGCTTGTTTTGATAATTCCAATGAGGAAAATATTCGACGTGCATTTAAAACTGTTGAGAATAGATTTGAACAAAATATTAAGCAACTTAAGTCTGAACAGTTTAATGATGCATATAGAGATGCAACCGGAACAAAACCTCAGCATATTACTTTGATAATTGATAATATTAATTCGTTTCTTGCAGATGAACGCTATGCTCCTTATCAGGATGACCTTATTAAATTTTGCAGAGATGGACTTTCTAAAGGATTAAGTGTGGTTTTTACTGCAAATGATACGAGTAATGGTTTAGGAAAATTCCTTTCTAATTTTGCACAAAAACTGGTTTTTGATGTTTCGACAGAAGTCTACATCGAAGTGTTTGGCATAAAAGTGAATGAACCTATGAAGAATCCGGGACGTGGTGTAGCTGTGATCAATGGTAAACCAAAAGAATTTCAAGTTTTTTTACCTTTTGAAAACGAAAAAAATGAAATATCAGAATTCATTTCCTCTTGTTCGGATATCACGTGCAAAGTTTCAAAGTTGCAATCATTTGCAGATGAGCTTAATTTTACAAATTTCTCTGAATATTCCAAAGATGGCGTTACAGTGGATGAGGCACAAGCTGGTGAGGATAAAATAGTTGTTGGACTTGATTATTATGAGCATAGACCTATTTTGGTAAATCTGAAGGAAATGCGTTCTATTGCGATTTATGGAAAAAAGAAATTTGGCAAAACAAATCTTTTGCAGCTTCTGATCCGTGAAATAAGACGTAAACATCCGGATTATACAATAGTTTTAGTGGATGACGGCAGAAAACAACTTGAAACATTTCATATAAAAGATAATCCTAATTCTGTATACAAAAGTAAATTAGAAGACTTAGCGGATTATTTAGAAAGTAATGGTTATGCGAAAGTCAGAGCTTCAAAAGCCGGAGCTCCGGCTTTTGAGGAAAAAGTAACTCCTCCTACAGTTTTTGTGTTGCAGAGTAAAATGTTATTTCAGCCAGCTAGTAAGGGATTTATAACTGCTTTTGCAAGTCTGACAGCAAAGGCAGAGGAAAGAAAATGTTATTTCATTTATTCTGACATGAAAAAAATCGTAAATGATGATGCTGATACAAGAGCTAATATCAATAATAGTATTTCGGCAGCATTTTTACTTGACAATATTGCAGAATTTGTTTCAAACCAAGGATCTAAGTCTGTTTTCGGGGATATGGATGCTAAAGAACTAAAGTTTGAATATGCCCGGTGTGAATTAGGCGATGGATATTTTTATGATATTGAAAGTGATGAATTGAATAAGGTGAAATTCCTTAAAGTATAAAGTGGGGTGTTAATATGGCAAATGGTGAATATAATACTCTTAATACCAGAGCTTTTGATACATTTATAGCTCAAAAAGAATCTCTGGTGCAGAGATATAACAAAATCAACAGTACATATGATCAGATCGTGAGAACACTTCTCGATAATTGGGAGGGAAACGGTGCTGATGTTTTTCGTCGTGATGCAGGCATAGTTAAGGCTAATATTACCGGTATTTATGATATTTTAAAGATTATGTGTGATACTTTAACTGACTGCAGACAGGTTTTGGGTGAGTGTGATAAAGCTTTAGGGGATTATAATCGTAATCCGGAGAGCGAATAAACCAGGGGGGATAATATTATGGGGGACTTATCATTTAAAGATATTCCATCAGAAGGTTTCAATTCTGATTGTGGTTTTACGGACAGAATTTCAAATCCAACACCTTCAAGGAAGTCTTCTGTAGTTGATGATAGAATTTCGAATCCGGTGCCTCGTGAGAGTGATTTTGATAGATTGTCAAACGCGACACCAACCAGAAAAAGAAATAATGATACAGATGTTTCTACTGTGCCTTTTTCTTCTGATGACAAGCGAGTAATGTCAGATGCTTCAAATTGTTTCAGAGCATCAAATCCAACTCCTGACAGAAGAAAACGTGGAGCTGATTCTTTTCAAGTACCAAAATCCGACGAACAGGCAAGTGACAGCTATTCAAGAGCCTCAAATCCTACACCTACCAGACGGAGGCGAAGCGAATTATCAAGTCCTCCGGTTACGTTTTCATCGCTTGGAGCGGATGTTTCTGATGATGTAAGCAGAGCATCTAACCCTACAATATCAAATCGCAGGAGAGGTGGTTAGATGAGTATTATTTCATCTGGATATACGGTGCAGTGTGCTGATAAAGCACATATAAATCAGGATAAATCCGGTAGCATTACCATGATAAATCCGGATAATGAAGAAGTAACACTTGCATTGGTTGCTGATGGTGTTTCTCTTGGTTTTCAAGGCAAGTACGCCAGTTACAATACTGTGTTCTGGTTGTTGAAATGGGCTTCCGAATATTTTGCCGAAAATATATTTGATATACAGACTGTTGCTGAAGAAATTCAGATTCAGATGATGAAATACAATCATCTGTTGAATGATTATTCTGATAGAAATTCAGATAAAGATACATGCTGCACAGTGTGTGGAATTGTTACTGATCAAAAAAAAGTATTGATTTTTAATGCCGGAGATAGTCGCCTTTACAAGTTGTCTCCTGGTGGAAAAGTGAGATGTATGACACAGGATGATAAAGCTGAGGATGGCTACAGTATCGCAATGCATATAGGCGGAAAAAATGATGATGAAATAAAACTTTCATTTTCAGTTGATGATTTTCACGCAGGTAATTGTTATATACTCTGCACTGATGGTTTTTACAAGAGATGTGATTTTCCAAGTTGGTGTGAGCTTATCTGTAGCTGTGATAGTCGAAGCAAAGCAGTAAATATACTAAAAAACATCGCAGACAGTCTTGTGCAGGCGGGTGAAATTGATGATATTACTGTATTAATGATAACGGGAAGTGAGTGATATGGAATATAAGAAAAACAGTTATGAAGGTGTAATTTATGATCGCATGGATGAATATGTGATTAAAAAATTTATAGCTGTTGGTGGCGAAAGTATTGTATTTAAAGGTGAAAAAACATCTGTTGGTCGAACTTACGCCCTTAAATTTCGTGAAGTTGATCGTTGGGGAGATTTTATCAGTTATGAGCTGAAAACATTAAGTCGTCTTGAAAAATGTAGTACAAGCAAATTGGCTGGTATAATTCCTATAGTCAGCAAAGACATTATGCAAGAATTATACTTTATGATTCCGGATAACAAAAGAAAATTATGTGAAAAGCTGAATTCATCGGATGTGCAGTATTTTTGTATCGTAGAAGACTATATTTCCGGTTGTGATCTTAAAGAATACTGTGACGGTGATGAGCAAAAAGGAATACGGACTCATACACCTGATCTGAATTCCTCTTATGAACAGGTGGTTGCGTTTCAGAGAAAGCTTTTGAATTGGACAATGCAGTTTTGTGAGATTATGAGTCATGTTACAGGGGAGTATCGTTATTTACATTTAGATATAAAACCTGAAAATATTATGATTTCAAATGAAACAGAATCTGTTACAGTTATCGATTTTGGTAAGTCGATTGAATATGCCGGACGTATGTCGAAAGTTTCGTTGAATGATGAGTTCGGAGATAATATCGGTGTATATGGAACAAATGGTTTTGCGGCACCTGAATGTTGCGACAACGGAGAACTCCGGCAATCTCTCAACATATCATCAACAGGAGTAGTTGATATACGAAGTGATATTTTTTCATTTGGCGCAGCTTTATGGGATTGTATCAATCCACATCCGAACATTCGGATAAGACCAACTGAGGTAGGGTATTTCAGGCGTGATTTATTCAATGCTCCACAGGGATATATTCCCGAACTGGAAGAAATGATAATTAAATGTACTGAAAAAAATCCGGATGACAGATATCAGACTTATGAAGAATTAAAAGAAGCAGCTGTTTATGCTGAAAAGAAACTTCTTGAAAGAGATAAGCCAAGTAAAACATTATTGGTTTTCAGTATTTTGACGATTTTCTTTATAATATTACTTGTTTTATCTTTAGTAATAAATAATAGACGATCACAATTAACATTTGAGATTGCGAAAAATAATTTTTCCATTATGGCGGCTGATTATACTGAACATAATTTGTCTGAGTATAAAGATACTGCTATTAAACTGATAAAAGCAAGTCCGGGTGAAAGGCAATCATATCTTGATGTACTTGAAGTTTCATATAAAGATGATGACAGTATTACTAAGACTGAACTTGAGGATGTATTGCTTAAGTGTCTTGATAATACAAATGATATTGATCTGATGGAGACATATGTAAATACTGTTATGCAACATCTGACAGATGTAAATGTTAAGACTGTTGCGGAATCAATTTCTATCAGAAAGTCATTGGAGGGAATTGATTGTGATGGAATGAACATTGCGAAAGCTATCACCTACTATATTGATAATCCAGTGTCATCGTACGATACTTTAAAGAGGTATTCTGCTTCTGACGAATATAAAAATGCAATCATTTATCTTAACAAAGTGCTGTTTAATGACTCAAATATTAAAAAGAAAATTGCCGCTCAAGAGGGAGTTGAAGTTGATGAACTGAAAAGTCCATTAAGTTGAGGGAGAGTGATTATTGGTGGATAATTTTATTTTAGAGAATGATACATGGCTGCGATATTTGCCTATGATTATTTATACGCTTACAGTAGTAATTATTGTTTTACTGATAATTATTGGTTTTTTGATCTGGAAAAAATACAGGAACAAGAGTTTGAAATCACAACGTTATAAATCAAATTTTGCAAATGCATATGCTGACTGCCAGTCTTCTAAAGTATTGTCAACGAAAAGAAACCATGTTACTTTAGAACATGATGTACATTTTACGCACATTAATCCGTCATCAAGGGTTTCGGATATACCAAAACCGGTTGTTCGACCATCTATAGTAATATCTACAGTATCAGGACGGCGAGTGTTTGCAAATAATTCTAAAATACGTGATTTATACTTTGAATTTGAGGATGAGTACATGATATGAGACAGAAAATATTAAAAATCAATAATTATTCTATTATCGCTTTCTTTATATCATCGTTTAGCCTGCTTGGAATTCCGTTTATTAATCAGGACGGTAAATTGCCAAAAGGTGCATATATAATAGCGTTGTTATTTTGGATTGCTTTAATATCCGGCATTGTTCTTCAGATTGTTGCCGGTTCTATGTGGCAGAAGTTTAATAAGAAAAAAGGAAAATCTAAGAAAAACAGAATGTTTCTTATTCCAATAGCATGTTTCTTTATCTTTTTAGTCTTGACTATTCTGATATGGGGAAAAAATATTGTACTGGTTTCTGTAAATTTAGCATTATTACTTTTTTCAATAGAGATATATTTTTATTTTAAACGGAGGTGTAGTGTATGAAAAATAGAGTTTTGAGTGTGTTACTTTCTATTAGCATTGTATTTAGCAATTTTTCAACAAGTTTTGTAGCATATGCTGTGGGTGATGAGCCAGCATTAACAGAGACTACAGAAATAATCGAGCCAACGATTGATACAAATGAAGGGGATACTGAGGAGGGTGAGATTGATTCTGATGAAGAATCTTCTGAGGAGGAAGTTAAGCCTGATTCTGATGAAGAACCTTCTGGTGAGGAGGTTAAGCCTGATATTGATGAAGAACCATCCGAGGAAGAGGTTAAGCCTGATATTGATGAAGAACCATCCGAAGATGAACTTAACCCTGATGATGAGGTTATCGAAGATGAAAAAACTGTGATTAATGTTTCATTAAAAGAGGGAAAAAATTTAACTATCTATTATGGACAGGAAGACGTTCTTGATTATATTTACAATTTTCATAATAATGATGGCAAACCTCGATATGTTGAATTTTTTGATTTTAAATTAGATGATAAGTTCGATGGAATGTATGATAATATAAAAGCAGAATTTAAAAAAGTTGCTGAAGGTGTAGAAGAAAATAAAGTTGCATATTCAGTGAATTTTAGTTTTAGAGATTCTGCACTTAAACTTAATGATAATTATAAGATTGAATGTGAAAAGGATTTTGTTTTTGAACTCAGTTATGATTACACCCCGGAGTATAAAGTGCTTACTGATTTTGGAGAAGATGGTGCAATATATTTGAAGAGTGATAATCCTGATTATGCTGTTAGTACTACAAACGCAGAGAATTCGTTTAGCGAATCTCAGGTTATGCTTTCAGGTGATAATAAATATTATCTTAGAAATATCAATAAAGAGAGTGTTGAATATTATGCGATTTCAAAGGAATATAATGTTGATACAGATATTGAGATTTCGCAGAATGCAATAGTTACTCAGGGTGATATCAATTTTTCTAATATGTCAGCTTATAATAAAGATGTAACTGTTGAGATTACAGCTTATGCGAAGGCTTCAAATGCGAAAATTATTTTGCTGAATAATAATGTTCCAACGACTGACAAACCAATTGAAATGACTAGAGAACGATTTGATACTAATAAAGGGAAGAATATGTTTACATATGAATACACTTTTGAGGCTCCTGAGAATGACGTTTTGCGTATCACTAATCTTAGGGCAAAAGTGACTGTTGACAATGCTGAATCAAGTGTAAATCTTACTCTAAAAGATAAAAATGGTAAAAAATGTTGTAATGGTTTTATCATTGAAACTGTACGCCCGGAAATAAAGATTGATTGGAATAATAAAAATTTAAAATCTGACCCTATGTTAATGCACATATGGATTAAAGATATAAATACATACATAGATTCAGTTTATTATAAATGTGAAGATGATACGGAGTGGTTTGTTCCGAAAAATTTAAATTCGTATCAGAATAATTATGGTAAAGATAATTACATTGAGTTGCAATTTCCAAAGTCAAAGACGAAAACAATTCATTATTGGCGGATAACTGATGCAGCGGGTAATGAAAAATATATTTATCGTGATCCATATGATAAAGCGAATTTTTGGAATATTGTAGATGAACTGCCTTCTAGAGATAGTACTGTCGATAAAGAAATTATTACTGGTGTTGAATTGTGGTACTATGAAAATGAAAGTTGGATTGAAATTAATAATTCATCTGTACTTCATTCACCCTCATCTATTAATGCCTTGAATAAAGAATTGCTTCAGATTAGAATAAAGATTGATGGGAAACATGATGTTTATATTAATCAAAAAATGTTGGATTATCATAGTGCCAAAACAGATGAAAAAGGTGATCTCGATGGCGAATATGATTATTATTACTACACTATTAAATGTGGAGAAAAAGTCGATTTTTTGGTAGTAAGTATTGATACTACAAACGGTGGAACACTATTTCAAGACTTAAAATCTAAAATGAATCAGGAGCTTGGAAATAGTATTTCATGCGATCGTTTTGTTGTTGAAAATACTAAGCCTACCGTAGAATTGAAACGACCGAATTTCACAATGTCACATAAAGATGGTAAAGATTGGTATGGGATGAAAAATAAGGAAGAATACTTTGAAATCAAAGTAGAAGATTATGGTAGTGGCATCAACATCGAGTCGATTGATGTAACTGATAATAATACAACTATTAAAGCAACTGAAGATAACCCGATAAAGATTCAAATTAATGGGTTACAGGAGTTTAAAAACATAACAAGTTCTTTTTCACCTCAAACTTATAACGGACTTATAACCAATGTTAATATTAAGATTCCGATTGTACTGTTTAATGATGGTGATCATAGTTTGAAAATTAGTGTTGAAGATAATGCTGGCAATTCTGAAACAGGATTCGCGATAATTAATGGAATTGAAAATACAGAGACTGATACTGAAAGCAAAATTGTCACAAATAAGCCGTTTACATTCAGTACTGACTTTACCCCTCCGAAGGGTGAGATTACAGTAAATGGTGGAAATGTTATTAACAATGCTTTGTGGTTTAATTTTGATTCTAATTCTAATGTTAAAGTTTCTATTGATCTTAAAATTGAGGATGAATATCCTTTGAAGGTTGTATGGTATGCGCAAAATAAAGAGTCAGGACAGACAATTAGTTATATAAATGATGGCGAAAAAACTAAAACTAAAGGAGTAATTCATAATGTCGATACTTCTGTTTTAATCGATAATGCCTATACAATCAATGCGATATTCTATGATCAAGTTGGAAATTCAAGCAACGATATTGTAGAGGAAAAAGATAAAGTTAAGGAGAAAACATTTTATATTGATACCACATCTCCCAAGATTAAATCTGTATCAGTAAGTTGTGCACCGAAAGAAGGGATTGAAAAAGTACTTAGAATTCTTACATTCGGAATATTTGCAAAAGATAAAATCACGATTACTGTAAAGGCATCCGATGGAGAACATGATAGTGGTCTGAATGAGAACTCTTTGCAGATTTCACTGGATGGCGGATCAGAAAATAGCTATATCGACATTTCAAATGGAGAGTATAAGGATAAAGACGGGGTTTGGGAATATAAGTATACAATTGATTTGGAGCAAGCCGGCACTATCGCTCTTAAGCTTAAAGATAACATCGGAAAAGAGACAAGTGAATTTGTGGAAATATGTTTAGCTAATGATGATAGTCTTAAATATGTATCTGATGATAGTTTTGAATATTTAGATGATGGTAGCCGTAAACCTAAGAAAATGTTGATTGACAGTGATCATCCGGCAAAGTTTATCTATGAAACAAACCCTCCGAGTATTGTTATCACTCTTCCGGAAAGCGATGGTATAGATGGTGTTATACGAGAAGATGAAGAGATATGGTATAGATATAATCCAAATTATGATAAAGATGAAGAAAAAGACAAAGACAAAAAAATTATCATTACAGTACAAGATGATAAAGAAGAAGAGCTTAATGCTTCTGATTATGAAGAATCCGGATTACACAAACTAACTATTTTGGTAAACAATAAAAAGCTTGATTCAGATTTTATTATTGTAAATGATGAAGAACCTGATTCGAAATTTTTGAGAGAGGATGGAGAGGATATCGTTTGGGAGCATAGAAATAATGAATTACATGAATATGCACTTAGTATTAATGCTTTGCATGAGATGTTTGATAAATCCGATAAGCCCTCTAATGATGGACATTATGCTGTTAAGGTTATAGCGGAAGATAATGCCTGTAATATTAATGAAGTAGAAGTGGACTATTATATTGACGATACCCCACCTATTGTGGAGGATATCAATTTTTATGATGAATCTGCTGATGAAAATAGTGATGATAATGTATTATATGAAGCTAAATTATATGAAAAGCTTGAATACGGTTACTACTTTAAAAAAGCAGTAAATGCTACTGTTATCATCAATGATGAAAATCCAACTTCCGGTCTCTATGGAATAGAGTACAAGCTTGTACCTTATAGCAATAGTGTTAATGTTAATGTTGAGCCGCAAAAAGCGCTAATTTTGTCTGACAATGATGATGCAAAAGGAACAGCAACTTTCGAAATCCCCGCTAATTTCAAAGGACAGATTCTGGTGACAGCATCTGATTATGTGCAAAACAAATCTCCGGAAGTAACCCCAGACCTGTTTGTTGTCGACACCCCTGAAAAACATGAATCTGAAGAGCATATAGAAATATCTGACATGGGTAAAACATCATTTACTGATGCTCAGAAGCATCCTTTATTTGCTCATGATGTAAGTTTTACGGTTCTGGTCAGAGATACCATGTCCGGTATTCGTGATATCACGTATGCGCTTGATTCAGAAAAAATTACTCAGGTTGATAAAACAATCACCCTTAAAAATAGCGGATACTCAGTAGGACAAAACATTGGTGATGGTTGGATTATCAAATCAATGGATAAAAACCTTGTTACTGAAGTAGAGAGAGTCTATACATTCTCCGAAGACAACAATAACATTTTAGTAAAAATAGGCATGGTGGACAGAGCAAATAATGAATCATCAAAGGAGTCCGGCGTTTTCACTGTTGATAAGACAGCACCGATTATCAATGTTGCTTTTAACACTCCTAAAGGCAATGCAGATTGTTATCAGGAGAAACGAGAAGCTACTATAAAGATAATTGAAAGAAACTTTGATCCGTCGAGAATTATTTATGATATTCAAAATACTTTCGGTGATGCTCCGTCAATAGGTACTTTTAAGGATGATTCTGATACAGAGCATACTGTTACTATTATCTTTAGTGAGGGCGATTACGCATTTGATATTTCGGGTACGGATCGTTGTGATCATCGTGCAACGGTTAATTATACAGGCGGAAATGAACGTTCATTCAGAGTTGACTTGACAGACCCTGTGGTATCGCATAACTTTAATCAGCTTGTTAATAATGCTGAAAATAGCTTTAATAGCAGTAAGGAAGTTAAGATTACAGTTACTGAGCATAATTTTAATCAGGAACTCGTTAATATCAAAGTTTACAGAATTGATGCAGGAAAAATGCTGACAGAAGATAACAGGCAAGATTGCACTTCGGAATACATCAATCAAAATCGTTGGCACACTGTTGGTGACACTCACACAATCAACTTAACATTCTCAAATGATTATGTATATCAGGTAACAATTGCCGGAATGGATGTATCCGGTAGAAGTATTCCAGCTGTCAAATCTCCGGTGTTTGAAATCGACCAAAAAAAACCGGTGCTTAAGACACCTGTAAATTTAAAAGCTCTTGTTTATACTGATGACGCAACAATCCAACCAATAGAATTTGAAGATAATAATATTGCCAGAGTTGATTATTCTGTTGTTTCTTATCGTATGAAAAAGAATGAAGAAAAAATAGGTTATGATGTGGCAGTTGATTCTAAGAATTTTGAGACTAAAAATGGTACTGTTACTATTGGTGACGAATTCTTAAAACAAGATGGTATTTATGAAGTTAAGTGTGTTCCTTATGATGTAGCAGGAAATGTCGGGGAAGAAACAACACATACTTATGTTATTCAGCGTGAAGCAGATTTCCTTGTGTATATTCCAAATAGTAATAAGGAAAACAAAACCGGTCTTTATAAGTTTGATCGTACCGGTATTCGTTCAGCGGATTTTGAAGATATTGAAATTGTCAGCTATCTTACTACAGATAAGACTTTCTCAGTAGAAATTGATGGAGCAGAGATTCCGTCAACCGACATAAGCACAGAAATTGTCAATATGGATATTAATCAGGTGAATGTGCATGATGTAATAGTAAAGAGCAGTTATATCACACAGAACTTTAGTGAAGACACTGTTGATACAGATTTGACTTTGAATGCTGTAGCAAGAGATGGTGACACTTCTCAGATGATTACGCTTGGACATATTTACATTGATAATGTTAAACCGGTGGGTGAATATGAGAAATCGGTTCAGGATATCGGATTTTTTGACGGTTTTTATGGAGTTAAAAGCAGGACGCTCATGATTGAGGGGGTATCGCCTGATATTGCTCTTGATAAATGTGAAGTCATGGTTAATGATAGATTGCTGACTTACAAAAATGGTGGTCTACAGTATAATGAAGATTCTCACATCATTAGTTTTATGATTGATGAGGGTTATAGCAGCATAAGAACAACTTTGGTGGACAATGCAGGAAATACAAACAGCTTGTCGATGATAAAAAAAGTATATGTCGGCAGTTTGTTTGGAAGATGGTGGTATCTGTTTGTTCTGGGTGGACTTGTTGTAGTAGCAATTCCAACATGTGTTATATTCACAATTATACGAAAGAAAAAGAATAGAACATCTTCATAAAGTTAATTTTCCGAGAAATTTTTATATTTAGGAATGGTGAAATTTGTAATCAGTGAAATGTAAGGAAATCTAAAAAAGATTTTATTAAATTCATATTTGTTTAACGATATACCATTCACGAAAATCGGATGGCAGAATCAAAAGATTCTGCCATCCGATTTTGCAGTGTGTCGGGCATGACACACTGCCAGTCGGTGAAAGTCCGACCACAGGTATTTACCGCCAAGTGTAGTGTAACCGTCAAATAAACCTACGTCTACAAAATTACTCATAATAGGTCTATAATAAGACTATAAAAGGTAAACAGAGTCTGACGAGGTCCGAACAACTCCAACAATAATCAACTAGGGAGATCATAGCGGCTAATCAGCTCAAATGAAGTCCAAAGAGAAAAATAGACCTGATTAGAAAAAGGAGTTGACGTATGGAAGATACAACAAAAGTAATAGCCACAATAAAAAACGAAGTACAGCTACAAAAGTGGAGCGAAGAAATTCGTTCATGTACTGAAAGTGGAATGAAGGTAAAAGAATGGTGTACGTTAAATGGAGTAAATATCAAGATATATTATTACCACTTAAGAAAAGTACGAGAAAGTATATGTAAAACAGAACCGGATAAACAGATTGTAGTACCAATCAGAACAACGGATATAAAAGAACAAAATCAAGAAAATAATATTTTGATAAAAAATCACAATGTAAGTGTAAGTTTACCAATCAGCATAGACCCTAATCTCTTGATAAGATTAGCTAAGGAATTAAGCGCATGCTAAATGAATTTGCAGAAAATCTCCCTGTATATCTGATAACAGGATATACAGACATGAGAAAATCAATAGATGGTCTGGCTATGATAATACAAAGTAACCTATCACTTGATCCGTTTAATAAATCATTGTTCTTGTTTTGTGGTAAACGCTGTGACAGAATTAAAGGTCTTTTATGGGAAGGCGATGGTTTTTTGATGTTGTACAAAAGAGTTGAAAATTCAAAGTTTCAATGGCCACGAAATGAAACAGAAGCATTGCAATTAACTGCACAACAAACCCGTTGGCTTCTTGAAGGCCTGAAAATCGAGCAGCCAAGAGCAATCAAAGAAACAACACCGGGAGTCATGTATTAAAAATACATAATTTGTTCAAATAAAATATACAACTAACCTCTGAATTTATGATACAATTAGTATATCAAAATACGGAGGTTAGTTGTTATGCAATTAAATAATAAAGATATGATCATCGAAAAACAGAATAATGAATTAACAGCACTTCGTAACGAAAATGCTGTACTTAAAGATGCATTGATTGAATTACAGCAACAAATGAACTGGATGAAAAAGCAGATTTTCGGAAGCAAAAGTGAAAAATCCTGTACTTTAATGAACGATGGTGAACAACTTTCAATGTTTTCTCAAACAGATTCTGAAAAAGCAAAAGTTTCAGATAAAGAAGAAACTATAAACGTTCCTGCACATAAAAGAAAGAAAAAACGTACACATAATGACTGGATGAGCAAGCTTGAAATAGAAGAAGTAGTACACCATATAGACACTGCAGCTCTTATCTGTGATAAATGTGACTCTGAAATGAAAGTAGTAGGAACAGAAAAAGCCTGGGATGAACTTGTATATGTTCCGGCAAAATACTATGTCAGACGTCATATGACAGAAACAGCAAAATGTCTCAACTGTGGTTCAGATGAATCACAAGATTCAATGCATGATGACATTGATAAATGTTCATTTCGTAAATCAACAGCACCGTCACCATTGATTCCGCATAGTTTTTGTTCTCGTGAACTGATAGCCAACATCATTTATGATAAATACAATAATGCTGTACCATTATACAGAAAGGAAAAATCTCTTGCCAATAAAGCCATTTACCTTTTGCGTGAAACAATGTCAAACTGGGTAATTCATATGGCTGAAAACTGGGGTGTCCCAGTTGTGACAGCAATGAAAACAGAGCTTTTGAAAAGCAGTGTTATCCATGCTGATGAAACTCCGTTCAGAGTGCTTCACGAAGAAGGCAGAAAAGCAACTGCAGATTCTAAGATGTGGGTTTACTGCAATGGAAAACTTTCTGATAAAAGTATAGTGATCTTTGATTACAAGCCAACAAGAAAATCCGAACATCCTGTTAATTTTCTTAAAGGTTTTTCCGGATATCTTGTATGCGACGGATATCAAGGTTACAATGCTGTTCCGGAAGTAACCAGATGTGCATGTTTAGCTCATATCAGACGTAAGTTTCTCAAAACTCTTCCGGCTGATAAAAAACAGCAACAAACATCTGCATCAGCTAAGGTGATTGAATATATCACAAAAATATATTCAATAGAAGAAAAACTGAAAGATGTATCTCCGGAAATCAGATATGATCAACGCCTGGCGGAAACAAAACCTCTGCTTGACGCTTTATACTCATACCTTGAATCAGTTACAACATTAAAAGGTTCTTTTAGCGAAGCTGTAAAATATACTTTAAACGAAAAGAAATATATGTACAGCTTTTTAGAATCTCCAGATGTTCCTGTTGACAATAATCGCTGTGAGAACAGTATCCGCCCCTTCACTGTCGGAAGAAAAAACTGGTTACACGCTAATACTCCATCCGGTGCTAAAGCTAATGCAATATGGTACTCCATCATTTCTACTGCCTATGCAAACGGCTTGAATGTTGAGCAGTATCTTATTGATTTGTTTTCAAATCCCGCCGGAAATATTATTCTTCCGTGGAATGAATAAGCTTTAATAGAGGCTATCCGATTTTCAATCTATTGGATGCCTCTATTTATTATACAAACTATTATCGAATATTGATATACACTGAAATATTAGACGCTTACAGTGTAGTGAACCACAAGTCGAAAGCCGCGAGGCTGGGATGGAGGAAGTGGTGTAGCGATTCTTTCACGACCACGAAAAGAAATCTGATATAAGGCCAGCAGGGTGGAAGAGGCTGCTGCACAAGTCAAATCCAAAAGGTAAACGTAAAACCCAAATGGTAAATCAGGGGAAAGTGGGGAAGCAATTCCCTTCGTGAAAGAAGAGAGAAGGTTGTGTGGATTACCCTGAGAGGTCTCATGAACGACTAAGTCCAAAATCTTTAAAAACAGTGATGGTAGGGTCGGTCGAAGGTTTATCATGAGAAGTCAGCTGAGGTCGTAGTAGGTAAAGCCAATACTGAAGGACCTAATGTTTGTATAGTGCTAATCACTATGAGTAAGCATCAGACAATCCGAAATTGAGATAATGTCTAAAACTATGGAACGTAAGCCGTAGATGACAGGAGGTAAATGGGATGATTCTGATGGAATGTGCAATTAGATGGAGAAAGCAGCCAAGGAATTAATAGAAGAGATACTTAGGGAAACACTGAATAATCAATCTATTTCACTCCAAAATTATTACGCATAAATTTTTTTGAATATTTTGGATAGTTTCATATTGTTTCGCTCCTTTTTTATGAAAAGCCATGTTTTTTCCTATGATTTTATTGCTTTTTTTACAGAATTATCTGCAAAAGGGTATAGGGATAGCTATACCATACAAAAGTCTTTTTCACGATTGGCTCGAAGGTACATAACAAGATTTGCGGATGCAAAGAGAATATTGAATCTATGCATATTTTTATATATACCTTTATATGCAACCTTACTGTATCCAAATTTCTTTTTTACTATAAGAAAAGCATGTTCAACTTTACTACGTACTGATGATTTCTTCCATTCTCTCATCTTATCCCAGTTTATTCCTTTGTAGGTTTTTGAAGTTTTTAAGCTGGATGGTCTTTTGTTAATTACAAATCTCACTGCCTTCAGATGTTCATCTTTTTTAATTTCTTCCCGTGATACTACTGGTTACCTTTTTTAGTCACAGAATTTCGGTTTTTTAGGTATACATCAACCATATAATGGAATTGGATTAACATATTTTTATTTGGCTAAACGACGTAAAATTGCGGTTTTACAATGATTTTTTCGTTATTTTACTCAAACTTCGCACATCAAAAATAGCTGTGCATCTTGAAAATTCAATAGTAAATTCCACAAAAGTAATTGAATCAAGCAGCCTTTAACTTAATTTTTAAAACGTCTGGGATTGCTCTAAGAAAC
>SVNW01000046.1 GCA_015066745.1 Ruminococcus sp.
GAATATTATTTTATTTTGTTGTTTTTACATAATACAGTTGATTTTTTTTTGCAATAATGATATAATATAAATAAAACACATGCGAAAAAATTATTATTAGGGATTAACAGGAAATAAAAAAGGGGTGAGCATATGGCACAAGAAAAGGCCCGTATTGACAATATAACGGGGATACTATGCAGAGCTGCATTTTATACAGAAGCAGAGGAAATAATAAAGAAAAATACTGACAGAAAATATGTTGCGGTTCTCGTTGATATGGATAACTTCAAGCAGATAAATGAAAAATACGGAATAGCTGTAGGTGACAGGGTACTTGGTATAATAGGTTCAATACAGACTATGGCATTTGAGAAGTTTTCCGGTATGACTTTGCATGGATATTTTTATGCCGATTTTTTCATTTCTTTGTGGGAAAAGGACTTGTTTTGTGTAGACGAATTTTATGATTATATCTGCGAAAAATTCGATGATATGCTTTCCGAATACAGAATATCTTTTCACATCGGTATGTGCGAAGTTGAGGATAGTGAAAGTGACATAAGCAAAGTCTGCGACCATGCTCTTATTGCTTTAAGAGTATGTAAAAAGCAGTTAAATAACAGATATGAGTGGTATGACAAATCATTTCGTGACGCATCTGAAGAAGAAAGTGAACTTTATGCTGATATGAAAGTTGCACTTGTAAACGGTGAGTTTGTTCCATGGTTTCAGCCACAGTACAATTATGTTACAGGATCACTGAAAAGTGCGGAGGCGCTTGTAAGGTGGGTACACCCTGTAAAGGGGCTTGTTTCTCCTGCTAAATTTATACCGTTTTTTGAAAAAAACGATCTTATATATGAACTGGATAAGTGTGTATGGGAAAAGACATGTATGTATCTGAGAAAGTGGATAGATGCGGGACTTAATATTTCTTCGGTGTCCGTGAACGTGTCAAGGCGTGATCTTTTCAAACCTGATCTGGTTGAAACGTTTAAAAATTATCTTAAAAAATATGATCTGAAGCCTTCTATGCTCCATGTTGAACTTACAGAATCTGCGTATGTTGAAGACTCAGAACAGCTTATAGAAGTGGTAGGACAGCTTCAGGAAATGGGGCTTTCTGTAGAAATGGACGACTTCGGGAGCGGATATTCATCTCTTAATATGCTAAAGGAAGTTCCGGTTGATTTTCTTAAACTTGACATGGGATTTATGTCAAAGTCGGGAAATCAGGGAAAGGGCGGAAAGATATTAAGTGCTATCGTAAGAATGGCTCACCATCTTGATCTGCGTGTAATTGCTGAAGGAGTCGAAACAAAACAGCAGGCAGACTATCTCAAGAGTATAGGTTGCCGTTATATGCAGGGATATTTTTTCTCAAAACCTCTTCCTCTTGAAAAGTTTGAAGAACTCCTTAAAAATTCTAATCTTTACAATGCTTCTGATGCAAGTCAGTTCAAAGGTGTGGATAATTCGGCTGATTTTCTTGATGCAACAACACAGAGTACACTTCTTTTCAATAGTTTTGTAGGCGGTGCTGTGATACTTGAATATCACAAGGATAAGGTTTCCATACTCAGAGTAAACGACAGATTTTATAAAGAAATGGGTGTGGATATACCCGAAAATGAAATATATAAGCATTATTTTACAGACCTTATATGTGAAAAATATCGTAAAATGTATCTGGAAATGCTTGATTCCGCAAGAGATACAGGTGATGAAAGAGAATGTGAAGTCTGTTGTGAAATAGACGGTAAAACGATATGGACGCTTAACAGAGTGAGATATCTCTCCTGTTTTGGTGACAGATATATCTTTTATCTGTCGGTTACAAATATAACTGACAGTAAGATACTAATGGAAGAAAAAGCAGAACTTACTGACAGGATATCTGCTATAATTAAAAGTGTTCCGGGTGCTGTGCAG
Source organism: Ruminococcus sp. (assembly GCA_015066745.1). Taxonomy (GTDB): domain Bacteria; phylum Bacillota; class Clostridia; order Oscillospirales; family Ruminococcaceae; genus HUN007. The sequence goes on from SVNW01000046.1 coordinate 1,915, forward strand.
AATTTTATATATACAAGAGGCGAAGGAATACAATGTTCTTTCAGTAACGGTGCTATAGATAATCTTTTCGGATACGACGCAGACGGAAATAAGCTTACTCTTATAGATCCATATCCTTCAAACTATATTTATCCTGATGATATGGAAAAAATAAAGAAGATATTTGTTGATGGTATGGACAGTAAGATGGAAAATGCTCTTCTGAAATATCGTGTTATACTAAGTGACGGCTCAATGAGATGGGTACATACAAATGTTGTCGTTACAGACAGAACAGAGGATACATTGTTTCTAAGCTCGGTTTCTCTTGATGTTGATGAAAATGTGAAAAATGAATCTGACAATGAGATGTACAGATATATCATTGAAAATACTCCTCATGGTGTTGCTGCCTATAAAATCGAAAATGGTGTGACAACACTTCTTTACGCAAATGAATTTGCAGTTAACATTCTCGGATATGAACTTGATGAGTATCATGAATATCTCAGACATAATCCGCCTGTAAATATTATCGAAAAGGTTGGAGCGACATCAGAGCTAAGCAAGTTTAAAAACGGAGAAAGAGTTACTATTCCACGTGTTAAGTTAAAAAGAAATGATAACAATGATGTATGGATCCATCTGGTTTTGAAACTCGTTGAAAAAGAACCGGGCTCTTCGGTTTGCTATGTTGCTTTTTCTGATGTTACTGAGCAGGTAAAGATAGAAAAAGTCGTAAGAGACCAGAAAAAAGAACTCGAAGTAATAATAGAAAATACACCGAGCGGTATAATACGATGGTGTATAGGTGACGAGTTAAGGTGCGATTATGTCACAGATGAATACTGTAAGATATTTGGCTGTACTACTGAACAGATAAAAGACGTAATAAACAACAATATGCAGACAAATGTAATGATGGACGACCAGTATAAACTCAGTAACATTATTGCTGAACTTAAAAAGAAACCACAGACTATGTTTTATGAGTACAGATTTGTTACTCCTGACGGAGATACAAGATATATCTCAAATATCACACGTTCTGTACTTATGGATAACGGTGAGATGTGGGCTTATACAAATGCTACTGATATCACAGAGCAGAGAGTGCTTGAATCTGAGCTTAATATAAGCCGTGAAGAAGTAAGCATAGTTATTGAACACAGCAATATAAGATTGTTCAAATATATGATAGAGAGCCGTTCGCTTATTTTTGAAGAAAAGATTTTAGTGGCTTATAAAATATCTACAGATATTGTCATTACTCCTGAAATGGCGGCTGATTACGGGCTTATTGCTCCTGAAAGTAAAGAAGCGTGGCTTGAAATGTTCCGTCATATAGAAAACGGTGAGAAAAAGGGCGGAGTAGACCTTAAAGTAATCAAAAATAAAAATGGCGAAAAAGGCTGGATAAGACTCAAATATACCAGCACAACCGATTCGTTCGGAAATCCGTTCTCAGCGATAATAACATATACTGATATAACCGACGAATATGCAGAAATAGAAAGACTCAGGGAAAAACAGCAGATAATGCAACTTGTTGCAGGTCATTCAAAACGTGTTGTTTATTATTTTGATTTTGCTTTAGCGAAGATATGGGCTCTTGATAAGGAAAGTTGTGCCGCAAACGGACTTAAAGAATATTACAGCAGGGATATAAATGAAAAATCTATGGGATTTTCAGTTATGCCCGACAGTGAAAACAATCTTAATGAATTTTTTAAAAATCTTCTCGGCGGTGCATTCCACAGTGAGATAAAACTTCATATGACAGGAACTGACGGAGTACCGAGATGGTATGATATCTGTGCAACCGTTATCAGAAAAGAAGATGGGCGTAGAAGCGGTGCAGTAATATCTATGATGGATATTACTTCTCAGCATGAAAAAGAAATGGCTTATGCAATGTATATTCAGGATCTCGAAGGCAACAAGAATAAACAGTTGTATATAGAAGCTGATATAACAGCAAATATTATAGAAAAAATAAGCGGAAGCAATAACATTTCATTTGAAAGCTTCACTATGGGAATGGCGTATGAACAGGTCATGAACGGAATAATAAAATCTAACTTCTGCGAAAGTAATGTAGAGAAAGCTTTGAGTTATTTTTCAAGAAGTAATCTTTTACAGCAGTTTTCAGAGGGTGTTAACCGTCTTGAAGATCAGTGGAAGTTCATATCAAATTTCAGCAAAACAGAACATACGATGAATATATTTATACAGCTTGTTGATGATTCGTATACAGGATATGTCAAAGCGTATATGCTTTTAAATGATGTTACAGACGAATGATGAGAGAAAATATATGATAAGGGAAGTGTGTGTGATATGCAGGAATATAGTAAGGGTGAAAGCGGAATAGATATCCTGACAGGTGTTCTTAACAGATCAGCACTTGAAGAAAGTGTTTCTCATATGATATCTGACGGTAAGATGCATGCATTTATATTGTTTGATTTTGACGGATTCAAGCAGATAAATGATACTCTTGGTCATGAGTATGGGGATAGTCTGCTTGTAAGCCTTGCAAGTTCACTCAGAACGGGGTTAAAAAGTGATGATATAATAGGCAGAACGGCAAGCGATGAGTTTTTCATGTGCATTTCAGATATTTCTGATGTTATCAGTGCTGAGCGGATAGCCAAGCACGTATGTGTTATAGCACGTCAGTCATTTCTTAACGGAATGATCACATCTGCAAGTCTTGGGGTAGTTATAAATACAGATGCAGGTGCAGATTTTGAGACTATTTATAAAAAGGCAAGCATTGCGATGAAATGTGCTAAGAGAAATGGCGGAAACGGATTTGCTGTATATTCTGAAGATGAGAACTGTGAAAACAGATATATCGGAGTTTACAACAACAGTCGTGAGGGTTATTCGTATACTGATAATATGCTTATAACTTATGATTGTCAGAGTCGCAGATACTCCTATCAGAAAAACTGGAGTTATACTGTTGATGAAAATATATGGTTTCATATGGCATCAAATGATATTATTTCAGAAGAAAATGCCTTGAAAATTCAGAATAAAATAGATGAGATAAGTACAAGTAATGAAGATGTTGTTTATTTTACCGAGGTTGTTATAAAAAATGAAAAACGCATTCCACGGTGGGTTAGAATAGGATTTATTTTTACTTTGGCAAGCGGTAAGATAAATATAACCATTACAGATGTAAATGATGAAGTCATGTCAAATCTTTATTTTGAATGGGTTGCAAATTATGACGGACTGACAGGTCTTATGAACAGAAAAAAATTCTGTAACTTTGTGGACAATGAACTTTGTCAGAGCTCATTTACTTCGGGTAAGTATGCAATAATATATTTTGATATTCTTCGCTTCAAGGCAATAAATGAAATGTTTGGAAGAGCCGAAGGGGACAGACTGCTTATTTACATAGCTGACAGTATTCAGAGACTTCTTGGCGAAAATGACGCAGGCTGTCGTATAGGGTCTGACCGTTTTATAGTATTTACAGATACTAAAGACAGGACTCCCGAACTTTTCATAGAACAGCTCAGAAATGAGATAAGAAAGTATGATATCACTTTTGAAATAGCTTTCAATGCGGGGATATATATTGCCGAGGATAAGGAAATGGCTCCCGGTGCTATGATAGACCGTGCGATACTTGCTCAGTCATCAATAAAGGGAAGCTATACTGTAAGATATAATTACTACAAAGATTCTCTCAGAAGTGATATGTTAAGCGAACAGGAAATAGTCGGAATGATGGCATCAGCGATAAATGATGAACAGTTTGTTATCTATTATCAGCCTCAGTACAATCATTCAAACGGTATGCTCATGGGCGCTGAAGCACTTGTACGATGGGATCACCCTGAAAAAGGACTTATTTCTCCGGGAATTTTTATTCCGATATTTGAGAAAAACGGATTTATCACAAAGCTTGACCTTTATGTATTTGCACATGTATGTGCTTTTATAAGGAAGTGCATCGATAATAATCTTCCGCTTATTCCTGTATCATCAAACTTCTCGCGTCATGATATTTTCCAGAATAATTTTGTCGAAAAACTTGAGGAGATACGCAGGAAATATGATGTTCCTGTAAAGTATCTTCGTGTTGAGATAACCGAATCTGCTATTGTCGGAAGTAGTGAGCGTACAAATGAAATAATAAAACAACTTCACAACTGCGGTTATGTAGTTGAGATGGACGATTTCGGAAGCGGATATTCTTCACTGAATGTTCTTAAAGACATTGAACTCGACATCATAAAACTTGATATGAGATTTTTGTCCAAGGGCGATGAAAGCAATCGTGGAGGAACTATTTTAAGTTCTGTTGTACGTATGGCTAAGTGGCTCAATATGCCTGTTATCGCAGAAGGTGTAGAGACTGTAGTGCAGGCTGACTATCTCAGAAGTATAGGTTGCGACTGCATTCAGGGATATCTTTATTCAAAACCTCTTCCCGAAGATCAGTACACTGCAAAACTTGACAGCGGTTTTGTCGGTGCTGAAGTTCCTCAGATGAATCTTATAGAAACTCTCAACGCCTGCGATTTCTGGAGTCCTAAGTCTCAGGAAACACTCATTTTCAGCAATTATGTCGGCGGAGCGGCTATCTTTGATTACTGTAACGGAAAGCTTGAACTTCTGAGAGTAAATAAAAAATATCTCCAGGAAATAGGCATGAATCTTTCCGAAAAAGAACTTATCGAAACAGATCCATTTAAATTTTTCGATGAGGGCAGCAAAGAGATCTATATTGATATGATAGAACGTGCCATAGTTTCAAACGAAGAAGAAGAATGCGAAACATGGAGAACTATCACATCAGACTGTTGTGGAAGCGAAAAAATGTGTCTGAGAACAACAGTACGCAAGATAGGCGAGAAAAATGATGACTATATTTTCTATGCTGTTATAAGAAATATAACAGATGAAAAAATGAAAATGAACGAGATACAGGATAACGAAAAGCGATTTAAGATGGTAAGTGAACAGGTAAACGTTTATTACTGGGAGTACAATATACAGACACGAGAAATGCGTCCTTGTTTCAGATGTATGCGTGATCTCGGTTTACCTCCTCTTATAACCAATTACCCCGATCCTGTTATAGGAAATGTCTTTCCCGAAGATTATGCAGAGATGTATTATGAGTGGATGGACCAGCTTGCAAAAGGTATAACCGGACAGGAAGCTATTATTCCGCTCACCAAAGACAGAATACCGTTCAGAGTAAAATACACAACAGAATTTGACGAGAACGGTCACCCTGTAAAAGCATTTGGTTCAGCGACATTGATTGTTGAATAAGAATAAAAAAACAACGTCCCTAAACAATTTTTGATTTTGTTTTGGGGCGTTGTTTTGGTTTATTTATTTTTCTTTCTTTGAATTATAATTGTTATTAAGATAGCTAAAATACCACTTAAAGACATTATGATACCTGTATTCAAAAATATATGTATTATATTTGAAAGTGTATTGGTTACTAAATTATAGATAATATAATCTTTTATTGAAAAATTCATTATATAAGATGTAACAGATAAATATGCTGTCGGAATGATAAGTAGCAATCCGCTTGAAAATAATGCTGTTCCTATCCAGTATACCGGATTTTTGAGTAATATATGAATCAGAATAAATAACAACATTATAATTACAGATGCTATCAATATTTTCTTTATGTGTTCTTTTAACCGGAATATTTTATTTATCAGATTTGTTTTTCTTAATACTTCCGTTCTGTAAACATCTACATTATCAATGATTTCTTTTTTAGTATTTTCAATCACATCTGAAAGTTTCTTTTCATAAATACTGTCTTTGATAACATTATTGTCATCAGCATATTTTTCAAAATAATTTGTGATGCTTTTTTCTATTTCTGTAAAATCAATTATATCGTTTTGGGGTTCAGGTGACTGATATAAGTAAAAAATATAATTTTTAACTGATGTTGTGACCCATTCTTCTGAAATAACATCTGTATATACTTCTGCCGGTATAGCAGTTGTATTTGATTTGTTTTCGTATTTTTCTATAAGTGAATTATATACAGAAGTAAAAGTATTTGAATTTTCAATTTGTTTCATAAGAAAATCAGGAGAAGAGATCACGTAATCTGTAAATAAAACAATTGATGAAATAATCAACATAAATATCATCATGATACATGTAAATATATTTATAATGAGTGATATAACTTTTTTCAACTTTAAAACTCCTTTTAATCAATAAAACTCTTGTTTATCAAGCGTACATATTGCTCCTATCCTGTCATAAGACGAGAATAAGTCTTTTTGGCAGGTATAAACTGTGAGAATATTTTCTTCTGTCATTTGCAGATAAGATTTGTCGGTCGAATTAAAGTTGATAATTTCTGAAACACTGTAAGTAAACTTTCCGTATTCAGTATAAAGGGTGATAATATCACCTATATTTATTTCACTAAGGTTATGAAAAAATGTATTTACATGAGCACTTATTACAGTGTTGCCTTTATCCCCTATTACAGCTGATGATGGTGAGTTACAAGCACCTTTTTCAAGTAACTCTGCACCTGTTCCGAAGTAAACCGGTACATACATATCAAGTGATTTACATTCTATTATTGCATATTGTGTTGCGTATTCAGGGTAGATTATTTCGCCTTCATTATGTAATTCTCCGGTGTATTCTGTATCTATATCCATTTCTTTTATATTGAGTCCGCTCATACCGTATTCAGAAGGCTGTGAAACACTGTTATCCATAAATATGATATTGAGATAGGTTTTTATTTTTTCATATGGTCTTATAGAAAATAAAAAAATAATCCCACCGCATAAAATTGTAATCATGACAGGCATAAGCAACTGTGCAAATAATGGCATATTATTCTTTTTCATTTAACACCTGCACTTTTTTATAAGTAAAATTATTCCTGATAACGAAAACAAAATAAACAGCAGAGCTATAGTTATCGGAACAACATATGAAATTCCTGTTTCTTCTATCGTATTTCCAAGTTTACTTACAGATACTATATTTCCAGATGTATCTTTGGTACTGATAACAACCTGACCTTCTGAAATCTTTTCAATAGAGAAATCATAATCAAAAGCTGTTCCTATTTCTGCAACTTTAGATATAACCTCAACTTGACTTGATATATCAAGTTCTTTAAGAATATGATTTTTTTCATCATTAGTCATCAAATCAAGATATGCCTGTTTTTTTTCTTCGGGGATCTGATTTATATATTTTCTTTTTTCATCAACACTTAATTGTTTGAATTCTTCTTCTGATAAATATTCCTGCGTTTCAGGGATAGGGGGAGTATTTTCAGATGCATTGTCTTTGAGTATAGCATCATCTCTTTGTGAATAAAAACCGTCAAGTATCATAATTGCTTGGTCGCATTCTTCTGATGTGTATTCTTTACCACCATATAAATTTATACATTCCTGTATTTTTTCTTCGGGTAACCCTACTTCATATGCATGAGCAATAACATCATCGACAGTTGTTGCTGATATATGTTCTGCCTTGTCTAAAAAGGCAAAACATATTGTAATTATTGATAAAATAACAAATATTTTTCTCATATGTTTTATCATAAATTTTCACCGCCTATAATAAATATCATATTTTTATTGTTTATAATCATTATATCTCACTATATATTTATAGTCAAGAAAAAACAAAACAATAAGTTGTAAAATGAGAACTCCCCTTAAAAATAACACTTAAAACTTGGAGTGTTATTTTTAAGGGGGATAATAATTATTAAATCATCTGCAAAATATAATAAACAATTCCATACACAAAAGAAGCAGCTGTACCGTACAGGATAACAGGGCCGGCTATTGTGAATATTTTTGCACCTGTTCCGAGGATAAGTCCTTCTGTTTTGGATTCGAGAGCGGAAGAAACTACGGCGTTTGCAAAGCCGGTTATCGGGACTAGTGTACCTGCGCCGGCATGTCTGGCTATTTTTTCGTATATGCCCATTCCGGTAAGTATAGCACTTATCAGTATGAGTATTACGGAAGTCCATATGCTTGCTATGGTTTTTTCAAAACCGTAGTCTTTGAAAGTATTCATTATCACTTGTCCTATGAGGCATACCGAACCGCCGATAAGAAAGGCAAGAGGGATATTTATATAGCTTTTGGAATTTGGTGATGCTTTTTTTGCCATTTGATTATATTGTTCGGGGGTTATTTTCATTTTGTTTGTTCCTTTCATTTGTTTAGTTTAAAGTTATAAGTACTATTTCAGATGGATTGAAAAGTCTGAACTTTCCTAAACCGCATGACACTATCATTTTTGAATTTTCAGATGAGTACATTCCCGATGAATATTTCGGGAAAAATGTTCTTTCGGGAGAGAGAACAGCGCCTAAGAAGGGAAGTCGTACACATCCTCCGTGGACATGTCCTGAAAGTATGATATCTGCCAGTCCGTGCCGTGCATATGTGTCAAAGAAAATAGGATTGTGGGCAAGCATTATATTTATATCTTGTTTTTCTGCGTCCGGTATCAGTTTTTCTATGTCCTGTTTTTCAAGTTGTCTTAGATCCCTGTAACTGCCGTTTTTCTTGTAGCAGTCCTGCGGAATGGTGAGTCCGCATATGTTTATGACGGTATCTTTGAAAGTGATTGTGCATATTCTGTTATCAAGCAGATCGCAGTTCTGATTGAGAAAACCTATAAGTTCTTCGTAAAGAGAGCGGTTTATCAGTTCGAGGTCTTTTTCGTGATTTCCGAGTGAATAGTAAACCGGTGAGATTCTCGACAGATTTGTTATAAGATTTTTTAACTCGTCTAAGTTTGTGGTACTACGGCTTATCATATCACCTGTTATCATTATTATATCCGGAGCAAGCTTTTTTATGTGTTTAATAAGCTTAAAATTTTCTTTTCCGAATTTTTTCTTATGCAGGTCTGAAAGATGTACTATACGGCAACCGAGTTGCTTGTCTGTTATGTTTAGCTCAAAAGATGTCGTTTTCAAAATAGATCTCCTTAGGTGTTGGATTTTATTATTTTATAGTTTCTGCGTTATTGAGAACCAAAGTACTGTACAAAAACAGAATATCCTGATTTTCAAAAGAAATAAACCTGTCAAGTACTTCACTTGAGATATATCTGATATCTACAAGTGTTATTTTTGAGTACGCTTCTATAAACAGAGGAGCAATACTGCTTCCGAATGAATCACGGAATATTATAAGTTCTCTGTCACTTTCGGCATTTTTATTTTCTATGGTTATAAGCGAAAGAGGACCTGACAGAAATATTTCATACGGGTCGTCAGAATCGGATTTGGAAAGATCGTATACAGACATTTCCTTGTTTTCTTCAAAATTAAATACAGTACAGTTTTCGATAGTTTCATTTGTAAGATAATATATTTCATCAGGTTTTAACGGAAGAGCAGACTGACCGTGATATACTCCGTAAAATGGTGCATTGACTTTTATTTTTTCATATTCTTCGTTAAGTTCGATATTCATACCGAGAGCCAGCTTATTTGCTGTTTCGATAAGGTTTTCCTGCTTCCAGTGTGTATCTGTTCTGTAATAGTCACTTATATCAAGAGTGTCTGTAATATCAATATACTTCATAAAACTATTTTTTTCTTTAAAAATATCAATAAATTTTTCATAATCTATTGAAGGATAATTATTTTCAGGTGTTAAAAAATAATTTTTATCAGGGATTATTGAAAAATACACATTGAAATTTCCCAAAGAGAGATATTTGTTGTATACAGCATTGAATTTTTTTGAAGCGTGTTCTACAGACTTTTCTCTGATGGGGTATTCGAGTTTTGATATATATCCGTTTTCTATATACAGCTTCTGATAGTCATTTTTAGAAAACAGATAAAACTCTGAAACGGATTTTATACTTCTTAGTTTATCACGTCCGGGGAAATGGTCAAGAAAGTAACTTTCAAATCCGCTCATGAACTTTCCGGAAGTAATATTTTTACGGCTTATTTCAGGGAATACTGCAAGTTTTCGTCTTTCGCCAAATGATATATCTGATTTTGGTCCGAAAATCATTATAAGAGAAAACAACAGTACAAATACAGAAAAAGAGATTACTTTGATCTTATTATGTTTCATAAAAAAATCCCCCCTATTATAAAAAAATCCCCACTGCCTTTTTATTATTATGGCAGTGGGAGTTAAGTTTTATTCTATAGCGCCTTCGTGCAGAACTTCAGCATTTTTATAAGTTTCTGTTACCTTTGTCTTGAAAGTATTGATTATAGAAGTTTCACCAAAAGCAGTTACAAGACAGTCATCAACTCTGAAAATTACATAAAGTTCCGGAATGCCACACATCCACTGTCTTGCAAGAATATTTTCCTTTATTGCATCGGCAAGAGGTGATACATCATCAGTTTTCTTTACATGGTAAGCTGCACCTGTAAATGTATTTGCGTTCATCATATGAACGAGTGAAGCGGCATTGTCTATCATGTCAACATTTGCAGCCGGTATACCGAGAGATGCATCGATTGCTTCCTTGTCTTCAACTGAATATTTGCCCGGAGCGTCCATAGTCATATTTTCTTCTGAAAAATCTCCGCCACCGCATGCAAATTTTTCTTCATCTTTGTAGTTTGCCCATACTGAGTTAAGAAGTTCGAGTGTATCTTCTACCTTAGCTACCTCTGTCTGAGATGACTGGCTTTCATTACCTGAACTGTTGTTATCTTTTTTATCTGTACAAGATACCATAGATGATGTGAGTATGATACATAGAGCTGTTGCGAGTGCTGTTTTTAATTTTTTCATGGTAATCCTCCTGTGATTTTTTTAATTATTTCTTATAAGTACATCATAACACAAAAGAGACATAAAATCAATGTATTTTTGTGTAAATTTAATTTCAAACTGCAAATGAATAAATTTAAAAAACATTTACAAAATTCATAAAAAAATATTTTTAACTATTTTCAGCAAGAATTCCCCCACCTCTAAGGTGGGGGATGAATTGCGCCATTTTCATCACTTGACAATAGTAACATAATATGATAAACTGAAATTAATTAAATATTATTGTATATTAAAACATATAAGGAACAAAAAGGAAGTGACATTTTGGCGAACAAAGCATATAAATTCAGAATATATCCAAATGAAGAGCAAAAAGTTTTAAATACAGAAACAAAAGATTTGTCAGTAAGAGAATGGTTTTGTCCAACATGTGGAACACATCATGACAGAGATGTAAATGCAGCCATAAATATAAGGAATGAAGGTATGCGAATAGTTTTGGCATAATAAAAATAAAAACCGTAGGACATACGGGGTTAGCTCGCTTATGCTTAGTACGTTAGTACTATCGAACGAGAACCGAAACTTATCTATAGAGATGGGAAGCCCTCACCTCTACAGGTGGGGGAGGATGTCACATTTTGATTTTCTTCATTTAGCAATACATACTTTTGCTAGATATAAAGGAACTGATGGATTGTTATATTGTATCAACCAATATCGTGATGATACTAAGCTGTCTAATGACAATGACATAGATGCTGTAACCAATCATAGTGATCACATATTTAGAGTGGGGTATATTTTAATATGAAAAAATTAATTATATCATTATTAATACTGATATTATTATTTGGGACAATAATAATATATCTGGATATAAAAGCAGCTCATCCGGATATAAAAATACATATATCTGAGTTGTACAGGTCAGAATCAAGAGTAGGTAATGCCGGTGAAGACTATTTTTATTTAGAAAATCAAAAGTTATACAGATTTGGTTCTGAAAATATAATATATGATTTTGAGTGTGATAATGTATATTTGAAATCATATGATAATAAAATATGGGCATATACGCAAAAAGAAAAAGATAATATGCTTGTTATTGATAAAGATGGTAAGATAGTTAATATATTTACAGTTCCCAAAATAACTACATCTTCCGGGGTAGAACATGCATTAGATTTTATAGTCGATAAAAATATATTGTATTGTTCATATATTAATGAATATGTAAAAGCATATTATATTGAAGAGTATGAATTGTCAGAATGGATTCCTGAATATTCTCCAATATTTGAAGATGGCGATAAATTTTTATACAGATTTAAAAACAATAATGTTACTGCATATAAATTACCTTATTTTCAGCATCTCTTAATTGACAGCGAACATAATGAACATCTATACAACAACACAAGCTCAGAAATATTAAATATAACCGAACGTGCTTATTTATACCTTCAAAGAAATACACCAAATGGAATAGTTGTTGTAAAACAGCTATTATCAGCCGATGCTGACAAAGAATTGATAATCCCTGAAATCTCAGGAGATGAACTTTCATATAAACCTTATTATTGTATTGATTTAAAAAATGCCATTTATATTGCTGTTTCCCGAAGTGATTCAGTATTACCTTCTATAAGACCAAGAGAGCCAGTGTTCGAAGAAATGAAAAATCATGACGGTGATGTATTAAGTGTATTTGATATTGTCAACGAAAAATATACTTATGTATATAAAACGAAAAAATTTGAACGTGTATTGTATTCTGATACACAAAAAGCAATTACATATTATGATCATTCATATTACACATATTCTCTTGAAGACTGGACTGTAATCAATACAATGCCGGCAAATGAAATTCACGAAGGTGGTTCGTATGTATTTGATACATGCGGAGAATATATTTTCGTATTTGACGGTGATTCGGGAGAGTTGTTGAATAAGATAAAAATATAATTTTAAGGTATGTTCACTTTGAAAAATATAGATATAAAGTAAAAAATAATGGGTTACATTTCATTTAAATCTGATACCCAAAATTGATATAGAAGCTTCCGATTATGATTTATCATATTATTGGAATAAAGGTGGTTTAGGTAGTAATCCATTAAAAATAAGAGATTGTTTAAAAGTATATGATTTAGAGTATGATATCTATACTACATGTAATGATTTTTAAAACAATTTAAATAAATGCAGAGGTGGAATTATTTCATTTAGTTTTGATTTGATAAGAATACATACATATGCCATACGATATAATCCTACAGAATCAACTGGAAAATATTACAGAGGGTATAACAGGAGTAATAGCCAAGTACTATGGGATGATCCATCTGTTGAAGAAAATATTAGGACAGATAATAATATTCTTGTAGGATATATGATAAAATAGGGGTGGACTATATGACAAAAAAAATAGTTTGTTTATTGGTAATATTGTTTGTACTGATATTAGGTACTTTGTGTAATAAATACATATCCGATGTATCTTTAAATGCAAATTTTAAAATTATTAATTTAGAAAATCATGTTGCACATCTTAATGATAATTATTATTATACATGTGGTTCAGTTGTCTTTAATCAGGACAAACAACAGGTTTTGACACAGAAGTCAGAAGATATATTAATATCGGCAACAGATGATTTGTTATATGTATATGATAAAGATGAAATTTTAAAATATTCAGATGATCTATCATTATTATCGAAAACGGATTTTGATTATGATATTCAGGCATTTTCAATATTTGATAATTATATAGTATGTATAGATACTAAAAATGATATCATGGTTTTTGATTGTGATAGCTATTCTTTGCTTGATAAGCTTGAAATAAAAGAATTAAATGATATGGAAAAAATTAAAGCTGATAATACAAAATTGACTATATGCAAGGATGAATATCCACTAAGTATTTTGATATTTAATGAAGACAAAAGTTTCAACTTTCGTGATAAATATGGTCGTTATTTCTGGCCTTCACAATCTTCTGATGGATATGTTTCATCATTTTTTAATACAAACTGTTCTTCTTATGAAAAGTTTGATTATTCAAATAAGTCTCGTATTAAAATATTGGATTTACCTAAATATTACCAACCTATAAAAATGAAAGAGTTTGGTGATAACAAATTAATATATGCCGGTACATATACTAAAGACAATCCGCACGCTGAACTGTCATGGCAAAAGTACCATATCTCTGATTGCATAGAGGTAATAAATAAAGAAAATATGTCAGTAGAAAAAAGATTTGATTCAAAAAAATATGAGAGAATACTTTATGCTGATTTAGATAAAGTTATAACGTTTTACAAAGAAAGTTATGTCGTTCATAACATGGACGACTGGAGCGTAATAGAAAAAATGCCTGCAGATGAAATAAAGAAAGGCGGTACATACACCTTTGAACAATGCGGAGAATATATTTTCGTATTTGACGGTAATTCGGGAGAACTCTTGAATAAAATAAAAATATAATTTTAAGGTATGTTCACTTTGAAAAATATAGATATAAAGTAAAAAAATAATGGATTGCATTTCAAATCCTAGTAAAATAATTAATGCTTTATTTTCATATAATGTACAAAACGAAGGGATGAATACGTTACATCCTATTCCTGTAAGGTTAGATCAAGAGGGAATATTGCGTAAATTAGATAATGCTATAAACAATGGCAAAAAAGTCATTTTCTCTGGATGGTGGTATCACAACGGCAGAATAGATGTTAAATATGGAATACATACCTTTTTAGTTGAAAAAGATATCAATAGTGGTAAAGTTTTGATGTATAATGAAGATTGCAACAAATATGAACCTGTTGATACGTTTATATCAATAACTGATTTATTTACATCGTTAGAATTTCAAACGGTTGCAGAGGGGATAATTGTATGAAGACGAAAATTGGGATAATAACATTATTGGTCATAATTTTAGTATCTTTGGTTTTATTGTTTAAAAGTTATTTGTTTATTGAAGTCAGCAGTTATAACAGTAGTTTTGTTACCAATTCTAAAATATGCAATAATGGTTCTGATTATTATTATTGTAATACTAAAGGACAGGTAAAACATTTATCAGACGATAAAGAAGAGTTGTTTTATTCAGAAAGCTTAGTTACCAGTGTTGCCTGCAATTCAAAATATGTTTTTATGTCAGATCACGAAGGAATTGTTAGAGTTTCAGTTGATAATGGTTCAATGTTCAGATACACTGCTGAACACATCACGGAGTTATATGCAGATGAAGAGTATTTATTATACATAACTGGAGGGGCATATAATATTCTTGATTCTGATACTATGGAGAATGTTTCAATAGAAAGTTTCGTAGAAAGTAATGAAATAATTAAAGATTCAGATTTATTTGTTTTGGGTAAGAAAGAACGAAAAATTATTTCACAAGCAGTGTCTGTTAA
The DNA here is from genome assembly GCA_015066745.1 of Ruminococcus sp. Classification (GTDB taxonomy): domain Bacteria; phylum Bacillota; class Clostridia; order Oscillospirales; family Ruminococcaceae; genus HUN007. Next base: position 17,117 of record SVNW01000046.1, read on the forward strand.
TTTAAAAAATAATAATTTTATAGGCGATGTTGTATTAAAAGATAAATGTTTAAACTTTAATGCAAACAACATAGTTAATGAAAAAATAAGATTTATTGCTGAAAGAACAGATACAACATTTGATACGACATTTGCTTATTTCTCCGGTGAACCTAAGTATACAGCTGTTGGAAGAATTGATTACAGACATATGTTGGTACTAAATGATTGTGTGATTTCAGTCAGAAGTGAATATGACCAAAAATCATTTTTAAACAAAATCTATGGCAATAATAAGAGTTATGATCCGAGAGATGGATTAACACGTCCGGAAAAAGATTTGTCCGTACATCAATATGATACACTTTGTTTATATAATTTGAATACAGGCGAAAGCAAAGAATACAACACCGGAAAAGGAGAAAAAATAGTATACGTTGATAATGAAAAATTCATAACATTTTGCGATAAAAAGTATTTGGTGCGTTCTGTAGATAATTATGAGATAACAGATGAGATGCCAGCGCACGAAATAAAGCGAGGCGGTACATACACCTTTGAACAATGCGGAGAATATATTTTCGTATTTGACGGTGATTCTGGAGAACTCTTGAATAAAATAAAAATATAATTTTAAGGTATGTTCACTTTGAAAAATATAGATATAAAGTAAAAAATAATGGGTTACATTTCGAATTTTAGGTAACCCATCTATTTTTTGCAATCTGAAATTTGATTCTTATAGTAAATGTAACAAGTATTTATTTCCAAGGTGCATTTACTTTGAAAATTAATTTTTGTTACTGTTTATAAAAATCTGAAATCGCACACGTTTGACAAAGAAAGTAATATATGTTATACTTGAACCGAGTGTAAACTCAATAATTTCGTTGTTTTGGGTAAAAAATCATGGAAAAAAGCTTTTAAAAAAGAGGTTAATTTTAATGAAAAAATATTCACTGGGAATAGATGTAGGCTCTACTACAGTTAAAACTGTTATTTCGGATAATGATAAAACTATACTTTATTCAAAATATCAGCGTCACTTTTCTAAAGTAAAGGAAACTGTGACAGAGCAGTTAAATATCATAAAGGATCAGTATCCCGATGCAGAGTTCAGAATGGCGATAACAGGTTCTGCCGGACTCGGACTTGCAAATTCGGCAGAACTTCCTTTTGTTCAGGAAGTAAATGCGGCATTTATAGCAGTAAAGGAAAAGTATCCTGAGACTGATGTTGTTATAGAACTTGGCGGTGAGGACGCAAAGATTATATTTTTTACCGGCGGTGTGGAACAGCGTATGAATGGTTCATGTGCAGGCGGAACCGGTGCTTTTATAGACCAGATGGCGACACTCCTTGGAATTACTACAGATGAACTTGATACGTTGTCAATGAAAGCTCAGAAGGTATATCCTATCGCCTCAAGATGCGGTGTTTTCGCTAAGTCAGATATTCAGCCTCTTCTGAATCAAGGTGCTAAGAGAGAAGATATCTCTGCAAGTATTTTTCAGGCGGTTGTTGATCAGACTGTAGCCGGACTTTCTCAGGGAAGAAAGATAGAAGGAAATGTCCTGTTTCTCGGAGGACCTCTGTTTTTCCAGCAGGGACTCAGAAATGCGTTTGTAAAGACGCTTAAACTTGATGAAAAAACTGCTTGTTTTCCACAAGAAGCACCTGTATTTGTGGCATATGGTTCATCACTCTTTGCTGCAAACAGTGAGGGAGAATATTATACACCGGATCAGATACTTTCAAAAATAGCAAACGGTAAAACATCAGACAATGTTGTAACAGGTGAAAGACTTTTTGAAAATCGTGCAGAGTATGAGGCTTTTATCGAAAGACACAGCAAAAATGACCTCAAATATGAAAGTATCGAAAGTTACAGCGGTGACGCATATCTTGGAATAGACGCAGGTTCTACAACAACAAAGCTTGCTCTTATCACACCTGACGGAAAACTTCTGTATCAGTACTATGCTTCAAATAAGGGTCAGCCTCTTGACAGAATAATAAAAAAATTAAAAGAAATATATACACTTGCTCAAGGTAGGATAAATATAGCCGGTTCTGCGGTCACAGGATACGGTGAAGAACTTATAAAAGCCGGACTTCATATAGATTTTGGTATAGTTGAAACAGTAGCACACTACAAAGCTGCCGCATATTTCTGTCCTGATGTTGATTTTATCATTGATATAGGCGGTCAGGATATAAAATGTTTCAAGATAAAAAACGGTGCAATAGACAGCATAATGCTAAATGAAGCCTGTTCTTCTGGTTGTGGTTCGTTTATACAGACATTTGCTCAGGCTCTCGGATATGATATAGAACATTTTTCAAACCTTGGTCTGTTTGCGGAAAATCCTGTTGATTTAGGTTCAAGATGTACTGTATTTATGAACAGCAGTGTAAAGCAGGCACAGAAAGACGGAGCAACAGTAGAGGATATTTCAGCAGGTCTGTCATCTTCAATAATAAAAAATGCAATATATAAGGTAATACGTGCAAAATCAGCTTCAGAACTTGGAAACAACATAGTAGTTCAGGGCGGAACATTCCTTAATGATGCTGTTTTACGTTCTTTTGAGATGGAACTTAAGAAAAATGTAATACGTCCTGCTATTGCCGGTCTGATGGGTGCTTTTGGTGCGGCGTTGTATGCAAAGGAAAATTCGCAGGGTACTTCTTCAATTATAACTTCTCAGCAGGCAGAAGAGTTTTCATATACATCAAAAGCTTTCCAGTGCGGTGGCTGTACTGCAAAGTGCAACCTTAATATGATAACTTTCAATAACGGTGAAAAGCATATATCCGGTAACAAATGTGAAAAAGGTGCCGGAAAGAAAGTAGAGACCGGAAAGAACTGTCTGTATGAATACAAGCATGACCTTATTATGAGTACAAATCTTAAACCTAAGGATAAGCCGAAAGCAAAGATAGGTATTCCTGCAGTTCTGGGATTTTTTGAACAGTTACCGCTCTGGTGCAGATTTTTCACAGACCTTGGTTTTGAAGTGGTTCTTTCTTCGGAAAGTTCAAGAGATATGTACTACAAAGGTCAGCAGACCATTCCTTCAGATACAGTCTGCTATCCGGCGAAGCTTGTTCATGGTCATATAGCCGATCTTCTCGAAAAAGGTATAGATTTTATTTTCTATCCATGTATGAGTTACAACCTTGAAGAACCTGATACAGACAATCACTATAACTGCCCTGTAGTTGCGTATTATCCGGAGCTTCTCAAGGCAAATGTACCTGAGCTTGATGAAAAGAATTTTAAAAATCCTTATATGGACTTAAACAGACGTAAACATATAGTTGATGTCATGAATGACGTTCTCAAAGGATACAATATTTCTAAAAAAGAAATAGATTCGGCTTTTGAAAACGGCTTTAAGGCCCTTGATGATTTCAGAAAAAATATATGCGATAAGGCACAGGAAATCATAAAGCAGGCAAGGGAAGAAAATAAGAAGATAATAGTTCTTGCCGGAAGACCCTATCACATAGACAAAGAAATAAATCACGGAATAAATAAACTCATTACCAGTCTTGGAATGGCTGTTGTAACAGAAGACAGTGTGTGTGACCTTGGAAATCTCCCTGAACTTGATGTTCTCAATCAGTGGACATATCATGCAAGACTCTATAAGGCAGCCGAATATGTTACAAGAAATAAGGATATGCAACTTGTACAGCTGGTTTCTTTCGGCTGTGGAATAGATGCAATAACGACAGATGAAGTAAGACAGATACTCGAATCAAGAGGAAAGCTGTACACACAGCTTAAAATAGATGAGATAAGCAATCTCGGAGCGGCAAAGATAAGACTCAGAAGTCTTATGGCAGCCTCCGAATAAGAAAATAAAAAGGAAGAGTGAATAAATTGTCAAAATATCCTATATTTAATGATGATATGAAAGCAACTCATACGATACTTGTACCGGATATGCTGCCTATTCATTTCAATCTTATTATCAGTATCCTCAGAAACAACGGATATAATCTTGAACTTCTGAGAACTTCAACACAGACGGTAATAGATGAGGGACTTAAAAACGTTCATAACGATACCTGTTATCCTGCTCTCCTTGTAATAGGACAGTTTATGGAGGCGCTTAACAGCGGAAGATACGACCCCGACAGAACAGCACTCATGCTCACACAGACAGGCGGTGGCTGTCGTGCATCAAACTACATTCATCTGCTCAGAAAAGCACTCAGAGATAAGTATCCGCAGGTTCCTGTAATATCACTTAATTTCAGCGGACTTGAAAAAGAAGGTGGTTTCAAGCTTACTGTTCCGATAGTTATGAAACTTCTTTATGCTGTACTTTACGGAGATATTCTTATGCTTCTCTACAATCAGTGTCGTCCTTATGAGATGATTCCGGGAGAATCCGAAAAGGTTCTGCACAAGTGGGAAAAGATACTTCAGGATAATTTCTCTAAAAATAAATTTATGGGAACAGCAAAAACATATAAGAAAATACTTGATGATTTTGCAAAAATAAAGAGAAACAAGGTAAAGAAAATAAAAGTCGGTATAGTAGGGGAGATCTATGTAAAATATTCTCCGCTTGCCAATAATCATCTTGAAGATTTTCTCATAAGCGAAGGTTGTGAACCTGTTGTACCGTCACTTCTTGACTTCGTTCTTTACTGTGCAATAAATACCGTAAACGACGGTAAGATATACGGTTTTAAAAACAAAAGCACCACACTTTTCAAAATAGGTTATGATGTTATATATTCAAAGCAAAAGCAGATGATAAAAATAATCAAGGAACATGGCGTATTTGAACCGCCTCATGATTTTGAACATCTCAGACAAGAATGTGACAAGTATATACATCAGGGCGTAAAAATGGGCGAAGGTTGGCTTATTCCTGCCGAAATGGCTGCTCTGGCGGCATCGGGAACAGAAAATATAATCTGTACACAGCCTTTTGGCTGTCTGCCGAATCATATAGTTGCAAAGGGTATGGCACGAGTGATAAAGCAAGGCTTCCCGAATGCAAATATAGTAGCTATAGACTATGACCCCGGTGCTACGAAAGTAAATCAGGAAAACAGAATAAAACTCATGCTTGCTAATGCGAGAAGAGGATAAAGAATAAATCCACCATATTCATTTTTTTAATAAGCATGGTGGATTTTGAAATATAATAGAATGTTTACTCCGAAAAAAAGCTTATTCACTCTCTTAATGTTGATTAATTTTTATAAAGATGTTATATAACATATTGGTTAACTAAATCAAGTGACAAAGCTACAGCCTCTGATTTCCATGATGTAAAACAAGGTTCTGGTGCAAAGTACTATAAAGCATTAAAAAATGCTAGTGAGACACATGTTGTTTTGGTTGCAGAAAACAATAATTATGATGCAAGTTCATATAGCGTAAGTGGATATTGGGATGAAGAAACCAACTAAGTTTCAAAATTAAATTAATATATGCAACAGGTTTTCCTGTTGCATATCCATTTTGGAGGAACGTATGATATCTTATTACTTTAAAAGAATTATCAATGATAAAACAAAGCTTTTTATGATAATATTTATTTTAATATTACCAATAGCTGAAATATTACTTTATCTAAGAAATATATCTGTCGGAGGGTATGTACCATATGCTGATTTAGCATGTTTTCTTACAGGAAACAGCCATGGATTACGTCATATGATTCAATCTGTTTTTTTATGGTTTATGCCTTTTTATCTTCTTGTTGTTGTAGCTGATGATTGTATAGAAGATTATCAGAGCGGATACAAGAATGTTATGATATCAAAAATGGGAAATAAACGATATTTTATTAATAATATCATAAAAGGTTTTGTTTTTTCTTTTGTGATAGTGTTTACTGCACTTATTTTTAATTTTATACTGGTTCATATATTGTTTTATAGTGCGTCAGGTCAAAATATTTCTGCGATACTTGGAGAACAATCGGGATTTTTAAAATGGTCTGCTGAAAATGCAACACTAACAAATATTATCTATATAGTTATAGCATCACTTATTTATGCAATAACAGGAGCTACAGGAACGGCGGTTTCTGTATTTTTTCACGAAAGAAAAATAATATATCCTCTGATGTTAGCACTTTGGTTTGTTCCGTTGTTACTAAAAAAATCTATTATGATTTTTTTGCAACCGTTCAGTGAATATAGTATTACTTACGCGTTACCGACAGTAATAATATATATTATTGTAAATATAGCGTTGGTTATATCATTGTACTTAGTGAGGATAAAAAATGAGAAAATATAAATTATCTAAGGTTATAATATCATCTGTTATAATATTCGTTTTCTTAGTGATACATTGGATTTTTTGTAATATTCCTATAATACTGAAGTCAGGTTCTGTAGATAGATTAAATTTATTTGTTTCATTACTTTGTGATAATGGTGGATATGAATACAGACAATCAATGATGGTTATATATATAATACCGTTTTTATTGGGAATATCATATATAACATCTTATGATTTCAGTATATTCAATATTGTACGTACCAAATCAAAAAACAGAATTTTTAATCAGTATCTTATAAATGTAATAACATGGTCTTTTTTGTTTTCTTTTTTTCATGAAATAATAAATATAGTCGGTATGAATTGTGTTTTTAGTAATAGTGTTATAGATAATAATAAATTTATTTTGAGTTCATTAATAAATTTATTTGCAATGACAATATTTTATGCAAGGGTAGGTATGATCTACTGGATTTATAAAATATTGGCAAGTGAAAAAATATCTCTATTATTAACTTTGGTTACATATTGTATATGCTATTATTTTATGTTTTTGTTCCCTGTGCTTGGTGAAATAGGACTTCCATGCTATGATTGCAGTCTTATAGGCGGAATGATAACAGATTCTTTTACGCTTGAAATAATACTTATAAAGTTTTTTAAAGGAATAATGCTTCTTATAGGAATTTTGATATTGTGTTTATATTTATGGAAAGATAAGGATATTTTTGAAGATGAAAGAAAATAAATTGAATTTTTTGTTTATGATATTTGCTATGGTAGTTCAATCAATTTTTTTGAATACAGCATGTTTAAATAATTATAATTTTACTTTTGCTTTTGGATTGTCAGAAATACATTTTGAAAATCCTTCACTTTGTATTAATATACTTTGTATTGTTTTGCCTCAGATTTTTATATTGTTGTTTTACAGTGGAAAAACATATGATATAATCCATGGATATGGGAAAATGCTTGTAATAAGAAGTTATTCCAAGAAAAGTATAATTTTAAATCAGTTTTTAAAAACTGTTGGTGCATTATTTTTTATAACAATTATTCAATTTGTAGTGAGTTGGATTATTCAGAAAAAGCCTGTAGAAAGTACGGATTATTTAGATATTATAAAATGTACTGTATTGTATTTAGCTGGAATGATTTTTATTGTTCAAGTAGAACAGCTTCTGGAATTTTGGTTTGAGCATAATATTTCATGTTTGATAACGATTTTATATTTATACGTATCTTACGTTATAGTATGTATTGTAAAAGTGGGATTTTTAAAGTATATGTTGCCATCTGTTCTTGTATTTGGAGTAAACAATGGCTCAATAAAAGATGACAATAGTTATATTTATTCGCTTGTAATGTTGATTTTTGTGAATATAATGATTTTATTAGTAAAGATATTTAAAATGAAGAAGTCAGATATTTTTTAGAGAGGATTTTAATCATGATACAGTTGAAAAATGTTAATAAAACAATAGCATCCAGACAAATTTTAAAGGATGTTACATATGATTTTGAGTATGGAAAAGTATATGGATTGTATGGTGTGAATGGTTCGGGAAAAACCATGCTTATGCGTGCTATATCAGGGCTCATAGTAATAGATGGAGGTAAAATAATAATAGATGGCAAGGAACTACACAAAGATATTTCATTTCCGCCTAACGCAGGTATAGTTATTGAAAATATGTCATTGTTACCTAAATATAATGCATTTGATAATCTTAAAATATTATCCGGAATAAAAAAAATAGCTACAGATGATGACATACGCAGAAGTTTAAAACGTGTTGGTCTTGATACAGATGTTAAAGTAAAAAAATATTCTCTTGGTATGAGACAGCGCCTTAATATAGCTCAGGCTATATTTGAAAAACAGAATATAATTCTTCTTGATGAACCTACAAATGCGCTTGATGATGAAGGTGTAAAACTTATATATGATATTATAAGAGAAGAAAAGGAACGCGGTGCTTTTGTAATGATGGCAACACATCATAAAGAAGATCTTAGTGAAGTATGCGATAAAATTCTTAATGTATCGGAGGGGAAATTGCTTGAAAAGTAAGTTAAAAGAAAAAAGAATCATCGGGATCATAATGGTTTCCTTTGTGATTCTTGTACTGATATGTTTGCTTTCAAATATATTCATAATAAAAAAACTTGAAAGATATGAAGAATATAGTCCTGAACAGGTAAATATGGAGATAGAAAGCGAAGATGGTTACAAATATTGTATTTTAGAACGTGATACTGGAGAAAGTATTGTAAGTATTTTAAAATATACAGGCAGTGAAATAGAAATTGAAGTTCCGGAAAATATTGATGGATATAAAGTAGCTTTTATTGAAAGCGCTTGTTTTGCGTATAATGAAAACATAGAAAAAGTTATAATTCCTGAAACTGTTGAATATATGGGACCATCAGTTTTTGGTGGATGTAAGAAACTTAATTATGTAAGAATGCCTGAAAGTATTGAGGAAGCAGGGCAAGGCTTATTTTTGGATACATCAGATGAGTTAGTTGTTTATTGTAAGGAAAATTCATATATGCACACATACGTTCAAGAGCAGAATTATTCTTTCGAGTTATACTGATGTAAGTATTTTTGCCAAATGAATATAAGTAAACAGATATGAGTATGACAAATACTTATATCATAAAGTAAATGTTGGTAGAAGTTAGATTATCAATGACATATAGTTGCAAAGGGTATGGCACGAGTGATAAAGCAAGGCTTCCCGAATGCAAATATAGTAGCTATAGACTACGATCCCGGTGCTACGAAGGTAAATCAGGAAAACAGAATAAAACTCATGCTTGCTAATGCGAGAAGAGGATAAGAAAATAAAGATGTCATATTAGAAAAGTATGGCATCTTTGGCTGTATAAGAGTATTCATTGTAATTATGTGACATCCTCCCCCACCTTAGAGGTGGGGGAATTCTTGCTGAAAATAGTTAAATTATTCAACCGGTTCAAAGGTTTTCATAAAGCGTTTTAAGAGAAAAGCACAGAAATATGGGAAAGTGTATATTTGGTCGCTGTATCCCACATTATTGAATGTAAACTTAAATCCATACTGAATATCACTGTATTTATCGCTTTCTATCAATGTACGAAGAGATTTTGACCTGCCCGACCTTGATTTCACTTCGACAGGAATAAGTGAATCCTTGCTTCTTATAAAGAAATCTTCTTCAAGAGTAGAATCATCACGTTTATAATAAAATAGTGAGTAACCCGATTTGACGAGTGCTTCAGCTACTATATTTTCGTACAAAGCACCTTTATAAACACCAAGATTGCGATTAGCTCTCAGATCATCTCCGGCTTCTTCATCAAGCAAAGACACCAAAAGTCCTGTATCAGCAAAATAAAGCTTGAATTTATCCAGATCATAGTTTCCGTTCAGAGGTAGTTCCGGAAACTCAAGACAATAGCAGATATTCGTAATACCTGCGTCCGATAACCACTCCACACAGCCACGATAATCATGAAATCTTGCTCCTGATGCAACTTTTGATATCTGAAACTTTTTATTTTCTTTGGCAAGTTGAGGTGCAATGCGATTAAAAACGTTAATAATACGGGTCTGGTCAACACCTTCGGCATATTTGCGGATATCTTCTTTGTAATCTGCAATTAATTGTCTTTGAGTGTCAAGAGAACCTTCAAATGTTCCTTTTTCAATATAATCACGGATTACAGCAGGCATACCGCCAAGTACACAGTAATCAAGGAACAGTGAATGATATAGATCCATTTCAAGGTTATTGAATGGTGTAAAAGTTTTCATGTGCTCAAGCATATCACATATAACCGAAGAATCGTATCCTTTTGCCCATAAAAATTCTTCAAAATCCATAGAGTGCATAGTGTAATCAGTTTTGTAACCGACGCTGTTGTGCTCTATTTTTTTGTAATTTACTCCAAGCATAGAACCACTGCAAATAACATCAAAACGTCCATCAATTTTAAAAAATTTCAACGCAGTTGCTATATCGGGAAATTCGGTAATTTCGTCAAAGAAAATCAAAGTTTTTTGTGGAATAAATTTTTTGCCCGGATCAATGCGTGAGATATTTTTGATGATGTCTGCAACGTCATAGCCGTCAACAGTAATTTTCTTATATTTCTGGTCTTTTACAAAGTTTATCTCGATAACACTTTCATAATACTTATATGCAAACCGTAGAACGGACTCTGTCTTACCAATCTGCCTTGCTCCTCGCACGATTAAAGGTTTTTTATTTGAATCTTTTATCCACTCTGAAAGGTAATCATCAATTTTTCTTTTCAGGTACATAACCAACACCTCTTTCTTTAAGAATATTATACTCTCTTTTGCATCTGTCAGTCAATAAGAGATACAAAAAAATGAGTGAAAAATTTGAGTTTCACAACAAAATCTGAGCGAAAAATTTAAGCTTCACAACAAAATCTGAGCGAATTATTCAGGTGAACCAACAAAAACCCCTCCTTTACCTGCGTAAAACAGGAAAAAGAGGGGCTTTTATATCAGCTTACCGCCTCATAGCGTTCGCTGTAAATTATATCGTTCATTACCTTTTGAGGAGAAATATCACCTGAGCGTACCATGTCAAATATTGCAGGAGTTGCACCTGATACAAGTGCTGCACCTGTTTGTGTCATGGTTACAGGAATATTGCTCTGTCTGCTGTTTACATTCCAGAAAACTATTTCAGGGAGTCTGTAACCGTAACTTTCATACTTTTTCTTCATTGCTTCAAACAAAGTAAGGCTGTTTCCGCCTTCTACGCAGTAGTCAAATTCCATATCGGATATGATATACAATCTCTTCGGCATTTCTGACTGACTGACTTTATTTTTTACAGCAGTTGAAAGAATAAGATTGAAAGTTGCTTCGAGGTCAGTGTTTGCAACCTCGTTGAAAGTTGAGCAGTACGCAACTTTTTGAGCTATGTCCTCGCCTTTTATCTTAACTATTTTCGGCTTCGATGAAAACGTGATGAAATGTCCGCCAAATGCGCCTTTGTTGTGCTCTGCAAAATATATTCCGAGTGAAAGTGCAACATCAATAGGACGCATAGACGGGTCACCGCCCATCATAGAACCTGAACCGTCAACAACTGCAATGGCATTTTCGGTTGTATCACCGCATGAAACAAGCGAATTCCATGTTGCATCGAGAACTGCACGTTCATTCTGGCTCATGTAACGATTTTTCAAAACAGTACGTACTATGTCATAAGGGTAGAGTGAAGATGTGTTGAGGTGCTCGGAACCTTCATATACCTTTGTTATGAATTTGGTATATCTTTGCTCATCGTTTCTGAGAAAAGCTTTTCTGTACTTGAACATGGCTTTTGACGGTTGCTGTGAATATTCAAATGTATAGTCACGTTCTCTGAGTCTGTTTTCAAGAATATCAATATATTTTCTGAGTGATACAAGAGTTTTTCTGTATTCTTTTTCATTCATTCCAAAACATTCACAAAGTTTTCTTGCGTTTTTTACTGTCTGGTATGATGATGCATTTACAGACGGTAACCATTTTGCGAGAAGTGAAACAGGTTCCTGTTTTTTCATACATTCTATATCTTCATCTAATATATATTTTATCTCGTCTATTGCCTCTTTTTCACATGATGTATGGAGAAGTGTGAGCAGATCGTCGTATCTTCCGTACTCAGCAAAATTTTTTATATTTCTTTTTACAGCTTCAGGAGCTATTTTTGTCAGAGTTTTTATTGCTGTTCTGAAAAATCTGCGTTCACCAAGACCGCCTCTTGCATCACGTGCAAAAAATATGATTTTCATTGTTTTTTCGCTGTCTTCTGCATATGCACGAATTACAGCTTTTTCAATCTCACTATCATCAGAAAATCTCATAGCACCCGATCTGAAGAACAGATCAAGACAGTCCGAACCTGAGTGTGAATATGTAAGTGCGCCGTTTTCGGTAAAAGTTATATCTGATTGTTTTTTCATCATGTTAAGCATTTAAGATCTTCCTTTCTGATAGTTGATAAACAAGACAGGCTATTTTTGTCAGTAAAAATAAATATTGCTGTTGCTGTCTTCACACGGTACATTTTTTCTTGACAGGAAAAATAAATTGCTGTTAGTACCGTAAATAAAATACTAAAAAAGTGACATCCTCCCCTACCTGTAGAGGTGGGGGCTTCCCATCTCTATAGATAAGTTTCGGTTCTCGTTCGATAGTACTAACGTACTAAGCATAAGCGAGCTAACCCCGTATGTCCTACGGTTTTTATTTTTATCATGCAAAAA
>SVNW01000047.1 GCA_015066745.1 Ruminococcus sp.
ATTGTTATATGTGAAATGTATCTACACAAATATTTATCTGATTTTATTTAATCGACTAGCAGATCTCTTTGATTAATAAAGTTCATGGTATTTTTAAAGTCCTCATTGATTACATATTCGACATAATAGTACCTCAGTATGTAATATTCACCTTCTTTACGCATTAACTTTTGGATTGTTTCTTCTGAAATATTTCGTATATCGTCCTGATAACATTTTATTAACTCCGTTAATTCTTCTTCACTTTCTAAATCAAGTTCATACACCAGATATGGAGATTTGCCATATATACTGATTGATGGTATAAACACACGTTCACCATCTACTCTCTTATGAACTTCTAATACATCATAAAATTCCTCTTCAAAGTCACGCATTACCATCTCTCTGTATTCTTTTGACGTCCAGATATCTTGCATACATTCTTTGACCACAGGCTCAGGAAGAAGATAATAACTGTTACTAACGTTACCGATTTTATCTACAACAGCAATACCTATATTGTCTCGTGGAGTATTATCTTCATTATTATATGTTTTATCACATATATCCACTACTTTATCATAAATACCTTTATCTTTACTTGTAAAATTTGAATAATACGAGTCTCTATATATATCATATGAATCAATATTATAAATCACCATATTTGAACTATCAGGTAAAGACCGCTCACTGTTACTAAACATATTTAAAATCCACATAAAAGGAAAAGTACATATAACTACTGCAAAATAATATGTTAATTTCTTTTGAAATCTTTTTCTTCTTTTTATTTTGCCAATAGCAAATATATTAAATATAAGATACACTACACTACTCGATATAAAACCAAATAAAATATTGTCTATTGCAATTCCTAATCCAAACAATGAAACAATAATCATTATTGCTAAAATATGATATATAAAATCATAAATCAAAAATTTTCCGGTGTCCTCGTTTTTTCTTTTTTTATAAAGCCAATATGCAACAAATATAACAATAACTATAAATATTACGTATTTTACTCCCCACGATATCATTACATATGTATCGTAAAAAATTCCACCTACACTATCATCATACAATAATGCTCCAAGATAAGCAAATCCGCCTGCCGGACTCGTTATATCCATATAATTTATTACCGCATAAAATGAATCTACAAGGTAATTTAACTCAGAAACACATAAACCAATTATTAAAAAAAACAAAGGAATTATCGCATTTAATGCTATGATATATGTAATAGCTCCTCGCAAATTCCCGCAACACACCAAAGCCAACAAAATAAAAGCATATAACATTATCATTATCAACAATAAAGCGATAAACGAAAATATTATTGTTTTTAAATCCATTCCAATAATTCTATATAAATCATATTTGGAATTTAATATGCCCAGTATTATACCTGTCGGAATAAGTGAAAACAGATACGGCAGAACGTACATCAGAAGACCTGATAAAAAATCCGACCAAAATCTCTGCTTTGTCGTTATAGGAAGCGACATAATCATATCTGTTTTGTTTTTCTGATGCAGATAGCTGAAAACATTTATTTCAATAAATACTGATACAAGCATTGCAAGGCAGAAAAATATCACTGATATTCCCTGTAAAATGACCAGTTCTTCCTCATTATACGAATTTTCCGCAAATGTTATAACATAAGACATAATCACAAAAACAGGAAGTCCAAGAAGTTGAAGTACACAAGCCAGAACAAACCACTTTTTACTCTGTTTAAAATTTTGACGCATATTAATAAGCATCGCAGATCCACTTTTTTTATGTATCATAAAACTATAACGCCTCCTTTATTTGATCGTATATTCCTGTAATACTGACACTGTATTTGAAAAACTTGAAGGGATATTAAAACATTCAAGCCTGTATTGCCAGTCATAGTTATAAACAAAATCATCTGCTGATGCTGACATAATATCAGTATAAAAACCTTCTTTTAACTTTTCTGCAATTTCATCATTCAATTCAAAATTAACTATCGATGATGATTTTCTTAAATCATCAAATATCTCCAATACAATACCATTTTTATTTTCTTTAGATTTATCAATACGCTCATCAAAACTTCGACATACTGCATTTCTGTACTCATTTACATCTGCCAGTTTACACAGAAACTTATTCATCATATCATTTCTGATATAATACATTCTGTTGGTTATATGTCCTTTATTATCCACATATACAAAACTTACAGTTATATCTCCTTTATTATTTACAGATGTAAAATTTTCCATTTCATCTCCATAAACCAATGCGCTGTAATTTTCATCATTATCCAAATAACAATAATCTACTACCTCACTGTTAAAACCAAGTATCAGATTTTTGCTTTCCTCTTCTTCAAAAACTACCTCTTTGGCAGTCCCCATCATATACACACCCATACTTATTGCCTTGACATCTGAAATTTCCGGAATCTTTTTCATTATCCCAAACATTGATGTACTCTTTCCGACAATTATAAAAGCAAACATCACACCTATGACAGATACACAGTACACCATCGATAGCAAAAATTTCCTTATTTCCATAAATCCTTTGTTCTTTATAAATTCAAGTATAATAAATGCCATTATGCTCAGAACAATGCCTACAATATAAAACTTTTTAAAACAGAAATAACTGATTATTGCTATGATTGCCATTCCCGATAAAATATAAAAAAACAATGAAAACGCAAATGGTTTACCTGTATCTTCTGCTTTTCTCTTTTTATAAAGCCACGCTGAAATAAGTACGATCGCTATTATTACAAGGATATATGATAGCATCCATGTAATAAATTCATAATTATTAATCCCGAATATTTCAGATATAACCATATATTCAGATTTTCTTCTTATTTCCATTTCCATAGCAAATATGGCACCGACAGGACTTGTACATTCAAGTAATCCATACATTTCATACGGGTGATATCCCGGAACTTCCTGACCAATAACCCATATAGGAACATATGAACAAATAGGCACAACAATATTTAAAACTACTATACCTACAACCGTCTGCACTGCATTTCCGCAACATACACACACAAACACACAAAAAGCATAAAACATCAATTTAATAAAAAACAAGTAAATCCATAATACAATACCATGACTTAATTCACCTTCATAAGTTATAATACTTGTTCCCAAGTTTGAATCGACTATCGTTCCTGCAACTATTGCTATAACAAATGAAATAATATACGGAACAATATATATTATAAGTCCCGATATAAAATCTGCTTTAAATCTCTGAGCCCCCGATAACGGCAACGAAAACACCTTATCAACCTCTGTACGCTTACTCAGATATTTAAAAACACTCATAGCCACTACTATTCCTTCAAGAACTGCAACAAATATTATTACAGGAGAAAACTCAAGGAAAGATTCTATGGTAAAGATAAATTTGTGTTCATAAAATTGTTCGTTATAATCATACATTTTACGTATTTTGTAACACAATTCTTCTACTATCGTATATAAAGGCAAACTTATCATATACATAATAAGTAAAGCCAAAAACAATCTTTTCTCCGCTTTAAGATTTTCCCTTATACGCATTAACACAGGAGAACTTTTCGTTTTCTCTTTCATTTCAAACACTCCTTCTCCGATATATATTTTCTCTTAGTTATTATCAAGAATATCCTGAGCATAGTAACCCTTTGACTCCATCTCATAAAGAAATATCTCTTCAAGAGTAAGTGAAATACTGTCAAAAACAATCGGTGAAAATGTATTTATCTTTTTAGTTATCTCATTTATTTCACCATCTATGATAATTTCATATACACTCTTGTTCTTTTTAAAACTCAGAACGTCAAGACCCGCATTTACAAAATCATCTTTTGTATATTCTTCTTTAAATGCCACCTGTAGCTTATGTACATTATCAACACCGTCTATCTCCCTGCAGAACACTATTTTCCCGTCATGCATCATTCCGGCAGTGTCGCATATTTCGCTTATTTCCCTGAGATTGTGTGAAGAAATAACGACTGTAAGCTGTCTGTCCAGAATAGAATCAAACAACATATTTTTTACTATCATTCTCATAGCAGGATCAAGTCCGTCAAACGCTTCATCAAGCAAAAGATATTCTGTCTGGCATGACAAACCGACTATAACTATAGCCTGTCTTTTCATACCTTTTGAAAATGTACCCAGTTTCTTTTTTAGCGGAAGATTTACCGATTTTCTTAGTTTTTCAAAAAGCTCCTCCGAAAATCCCGGATAATAAACTTTGTAATATTCCTTTAGTTCACTCAGCGTAAACGACGTAAACTGAACAGTTTCATCATTTACAAAAAAGATTTTTCTTTTTGCGTCTGCATTGTCATAAACTTCAGCACCATCAATGAGTACACTACCGCTGTCTTGTTTGTACACTCCGCACAAATGCCTCAAAAGTGTGGATTTTCCGGCACCGTTTGAGCCAAGAAGGCCGAATACAGAACCTTTTTTTATTTCCAGATCAATACCATCAAGTATCTTTGCGCCGTCTATAGCCTTTTCAAGATTTTTGATTTCAATCATTTTCTTTCACCTCATCTATTCTTCTCTTTAGTTCTTCTCTTGTAATGCCGGCTTTCAACGCTCCGTTCACGGAATCGTCAAAATCCGAAAGTATATAGTTTCTGATAGTTCCGTCATTTATCTTTGATACAAAACTTCCACGCCCCGAAAGCGAGTAAATAATATTGTTTCTCTCAAGTTCCTGATATGCCTTTGCCACGGTATTTGGATTCACCCCCAGTTCTTTTGCCAATGCTCTGACACTTGGAATCTGATCATTTTCAGCCAGTACGCCTTTTATGATAAGCTCGGTAATTTTCTTATACAGCTGTTCATAAATCGGTACACGACTCTGCAAATCAATACTGATCATTGACTTACCACACCTTTCTTTTTAAATTTTCACTAACGTGTATCAAGTGTACTACATCAACTACTACACATAGTATACCACGCATTCTTATCTATGTCAATAGTGTAGTATTATTTTATAGTGAACGACATCGTTACTGTTACTTTAAACTCAATTTACGTTACAACAATTTAGTAACAGTGTTTATTGCAATTAATTGAAAGTAACATTCTTATTGTTGTTCACTATAATTTTAAAAATAGCGTAGCAGTCATTGATACTACTACGCTATTTAAAGTCTAACTTTTTGAGGTCACATCAAAATTGGATGTATTCCTTTATGCCCGAAAATGCAATGAGCTCCATATCAAAAACAGATCAGATCTCTTTGGTTAATAAAGTCCATTGTATTTTTAAAATCCTCATTAATTGCATAGTGTGTCCAATTGAAATCCAGTATGCAATATTCACTGTTTTTACGCATTAACTTTTTGATTGCTTCTTCTGAAATATTTAGTATATCGTCCTGATAACATTTTATTAACTCTGTTAATTCTTCTTCACTTTCTAAATAGAAATCATACGTCAGATAAGATTTACCATGGATTTCAATTGACGGTAAAAATACACGTTTACCGTCTACTTCCTTATAGGTTTCAAATATATTATAATCCTCTTCAAATTCATTAGCTACCATATCTATGTATTCTTTTGACGTCCAGGCATCATACATGCATTCTTCAAGTTCAGGAGCTGAAATATAATAACAATCGCCAATAACATCGCCGGTTTTATCCACAACAAATATTTCTACATAATTTAAATCATGCCTTCTATCATATGTACCTATAATTTTAATTTTATCATAAATACTTTTGTTACTGGTTATAAAACTTGAATATTTTGAGCCTTTGTATCTATTCATTGAATTAATATTACAAATAACCATATCCGAACTCTTTGGTAAAGGCCTGTCATAGAATATCTCTAAAATCCACATAAAAGGAAACGTACATACAGCTACCACAAAATAATATATTAATTTCTTTTTAAATTTTTTTCTTCTTATTTTGCCAAGAGCAAATACATTGAATACGAGATACGCTACACCACTCAATATAAAACCTAGAAAAATATTGTCTATCGCAATTCCTAATCCGAACAATGTAACAATAATCATTATCACTAAAATATGATATATAAAATTATAAATCAAAAATTTTCCGGTGTCCTCGTTTTTTCTTTTTTTATAAAGTAAATATGCAACAACCAGAATAATAATTGTAAAGATTATGTATTTTACTCCCCATGATATCATTACATATGTATCATAAAAAAGCACACCTATATTATCATCATTTAACAATGTTTCAAGATAGCAGAATCCGCCTGCCGGACTCGTTATATCTATATAATTTATTATTTCATAAAATGAATTTACATAAGTCTTATAAAATAACGCCATATCATTGGAAGATAGCCCAAAACTTACACCTATTATTGATATACTCAAAGGAATTATCGCATTTAATGCTATGATATATGTAATAGCTCCGCGTAAAGTCCCACAACATACTAAAGCCAACAAGATAAAAGCATATAACATTAACATTATCAAAAATAAAGCGATAAACGAAAATATTATTGTTTTCAAATCCATTCCAATAATTCTTTCCAAATCATATTTGGAATTTAATATGCTCAGTATTATACCTGTCGGAATAAGTGAAAACAGATACGGCAGAACGTACATCACAAGACCTGATAAAAAATCTGACCAAAATCTCTGCTTTGTCGTTATAGGAAGCGACATAATCATATCTGTTTTGTTTTTCTGATGCAGATAGCTGAAAACATTTATTACAATAAATACTGATACAAGCATTGCAAGGCAGAAAAACATCACTGATATTCCCTGTAAAACTACCAGTTCTTTATCATTATACGAATTTTCCGCAAACGTTATAACATAAGACATAATCACAAAAACAGGAAGTCCCAGAAGCTGAAGTACACACGCCAGAATAAACCATTTTTTATTCTGCTTAAAATTTTGACGCATATTAACAAGCATCACAGATCCACTTTTTTTATGTATCATAAAACTATAACACCTCCTTTACCTGACGCATTCCTGCAATGCTAATATTGTATTTGAAAAACTTTCAGGAATATCAAAATATTCAAGTCTATATCGACAGTCGAGGTTATAAATCAATTCATCTGCTGATGCTGACATAACATCAGAATAAAAACTTGTTTTTAACTTTTCTGCCTTTTCATCATTTAATCTAAATTCAGCTGATGACGAATGTTTTAAAATCTCCAACACCATACTGTCATTATTTGCTTTAGATTTATCAATATACTCATTAAAATATTGACAGACTTCATTTCTGTACTCATCTATATCTGCCAGTTTATACAAAAACTTATCCATCATAGACTCTCTGATATAATACTTTTTATTGGTTACGCCCCACTTATTGTCAATATATGTAAAAACAATTGATTTTGTTTCATCTTCATAAACCGATGCACTGTAATTTTCAATATTGTTCGAATAACAATAATCTACTATCTCCTGATTAAAATCAAGTAACATACGCTTACTTTCTTCTTCATCAAAATTAACACGCATTCTTATCCCAATAAAATAACTATTAACGTAAATCGCCTTGACATCTGAAATTTCCGGAATTTTTTTCATCATTCCAAACATTGCTGTACTCTTTCCGATAGTAATAAAAATAAATACCGCACCTATGACAGATACACAATACACCATTGATAACAAAAATTTCTTTGTTTTCTTAAATCCTTTATTCCTTATAAACTCAAGTATAATAAATGCCATTATGCTCAGAACAGCACCTACAATATAAATCTTTTCAACATAGCAATAACTGAATATTGCTATGATTGCCATTCCGGATAAAATATAGAAAAACAATGAAAATGCAAATGGTTTACCTGTATCTTCTGCTTTTCTCTTTTTATAAAACCATGCTGAAATGAGTACAATCGCTATTATTACAAAGATATATGACAATATCCATGTAATAAATTTATAATATTTATAATTATAAGTATCGCCCACGACTATTTCATACGGAGCTGAATATAGATAATTTATTTTCTTTCCTTTTTCTATAGCAAATATGCCACCGGCAGGACTTGTATATCCAAGTAATCCGAGTATTTGATACGGATAATATCCCGGATTTTCCTGACCAATAGCACATATAGGAGCATACAAGCAAATAGGTACAGCAATATTTAAAACTATTATACTTGTAACCGTCTGCACAGCATTTCCACAACATACACACGCAAACACACAAAAAGCATAAAACATCAGTTTAATAAAAAACAAATAAATCCAAATTGGAATTCCATCGATCTGTCTACCTAAATAAAACATGATACTTGTGTCTAATTCTAAATCATATATCATTCCTACAACTATTTCTATAACAAATGAAATAATATATGGAACCATATATATTATAAGCCCGGATATAAAATCTGCTTTAAATCTCTGCAAACTAGATAACGGCAGTGAAAATACTTTATCAACTTCAGTACGCTTATGCAGGTATTTAAAGATGTCCATACATACTACTATTCCTTCCAAAATCGCAACAATTATTATTAAACGAGAAAGTAACATAACTAAATCTAAAATTGAAATAAAATTATCATAAAACCCTTCAAATCTTTTTCTCCACATAACATTCATTATCGTATTCAAAGGCAAACTTATCATATACATAATAAGCAAAGCCAAAAACAATCTTTTCTCCGCTTTAAGATTTTCCCTTATACGCATTAACACAGGAGAACTTTTCGTTTTCTCATTCATTTCAAACACTCCTTCTCCGATATATATTTTCTCTTAGTCATTATCAAGAATATCCTGAGCATAGTAACCCTTTGACTCCATCTCATAAAGAAATGTCCGTCAAACGCTTCATCAAGCAAAAGATATTCTGTCTGGCATGACAAACCGACTATAACTATAGCCTGTCTTTTCATACCTTTTGAAAATGTACTCAGTTTCTTTTTAAGCGGAAGATTTACCGATTTTCTTAGTTTTTCAAAAAGTTCCTCCGAAAATTCCGGATAATAAACTTTGTAATATTCCTTTAGTTCACTCAGCGTAAACGACATAAACTGAACAGTTTCATCATTTACAAAAAAGATTTTTCTTTTCGCATCTGCATTGTCATAAACTTCAGCACCATCAATGAGTACACTACCGCTGTCTTGTTTGTACACTCCGCACAAATGCCTCAAAAGTGTGGATTTTCCGGCACCGTTTGAACCAAGAAGGCCGAATACAGAACCTTTTTTTATTTCCAGATCAATACCATCAAGTATCTTTGTGCCATCTATAGCTTTTTGAAGATTTTTGATTTCAATCATTTTCTTTCACCTCATCTATTCTTCTCTTTAGTTCTTCTCTTGTAATGCCGGCTTTCAACGCTCCGTTCACGGAATCGTCAAAATCCGAAAGTATATAGTTTCTGATAGTTCCGTCATTTATCTTTGATACAAAACTTCCACGCCCCGAAAGCGAGTAAATAATATTGTTTCTCTCAAGTTCCTGATATGCCTTTGCCACGGTATTTGGATTCACCCCCAGTTCTTTTGCCAATGCTCTGACACTTGGAATCTGAGCATTTTCAGCCAGTACGCCTTTTATGATAAGCTCGGTAATTTTCTTATACAGCTGTTCATAAATAGGTACACGACTCTGCAAATCAATACTGATCACTGACTTACCATACCTTTCTTTTTAAATTTTCACTAACGTGTATCAAGCGTACTACATCAACTACTACGCACAGTATATCACTCATTCTTATTTATGTCAATAGTGTGGTATTATTTTAATTTAATTGACTTTGATTTAGTGATAAGTGTATAATTATAGTAAACGTAATATGATTGGAATTGTGTGATCTTTTTATATATTATTTTATACACAGGAGGATTTTTATGAAAAAACGTATAGCAAAGCTTTCGGCATTTTTATTGGCATTCAGTGTATGCTCAGGTGTATCGGCACTTGCAAAGGGCGATATCAACAACGATGGAAGTATTACCGAAAAAGATATCAAATCCATGTACAAATACCTCTGGGGTACAAAAGAGCTTGACGCAGAAGAATTACAAAGCTCTGATATAAACGGTGACGGTACTACCAATATCATTGACTTTGTACTGCAAAAGGAAATGTATATAAACGAAGCACTTACCTCTGTAAATGCACCTGAATTTTCAGCAGAAAGCGGTTTTTACACCAGTGATTTTTCTCTTTCACTTTCAGCTGATGCCGACTGCAAAATTTACTATACAACAGACGGAAGTGCACCAACAACCGAATCGACTCTCTACAGCGGAAATATCATGATAAAAAACCGCTCATCCGAACCAAATCAGTACGCTTCCATAACTGACGTATCGCATGACGAATATGTTCCGCCTGCTGTAACAAAAGGAACAGTAGTAAGAGCAATCGCTGTTGACAGTAACGGAAATATAAGTGACGAAGTAAGCAAGACTTATTTCTGCGGAATAGATATAGAAAATCAGTACAACGGATTCCCTGTACTATGCGTTACAGCAAATCCCGACGACCTTTTTGGCTATGAAAACGGTATATACGTAAGAGGAAAAGTATTTGCAGAATCAGGAAGCAATCCGATGATGCAGGCATGGCAACTCCCCGGAAACTACACTCAGCGTGGCGATGAATGGGAAAGAAAAGTATTTATCGAACTCTTTGAAAAAGACGGAAAACTTGCACATTCACAGAATATCGGTGCAAGAATAACAGGAAATGCAACCCGCTCATACGTAATAAAGAGTATGAAATTCTACTCCAGAGAAGAATACGGAAAGAAAAATGTAAAGTATGAACTTATTCCGGGCGCAACTACAGAAATAGACGATACAACTATCCGTGACAAATACAAGAGATTTACAATGAGAAACGGCGGAAATGATCTTGGATTTGCACAGTTCAGAGACAACTACATACAGAGTCTTGTAGGCGACAGAGCATTTGAAACACTTTCATCACGTCCTGCTATCATGTTCATAAACGGCGAATACTGGGGCGTTTATACATTACAGGAAGACTACAGTGACAACTATATTGAAAACAACTACAATATAGACAAGGACAATGTTGTTATCATCGAATGCGGACGTGAAGTTGATGAGGGCACAGAACAGGATCTTGCACTCTATCAGGAGCTTGTAAATTTTGCTTCACAAAACGACCTTTCAATCGACGCAAACTATGAAAAGATAAACACAATGATGGATATGCAGAGTTTCATTGACTACTACTGCACAGAAATATTTATTGCAAACAACGACTGGATGAATAATAACAACAACTACAGAATCTGGCGTTCAAGAACTGTAACAGACGCACCGTATGAAGACGGAAAATGGAGATGGATGCTGTATGACACAGAGTACTCACTCAGTCTCTATTCAGCAGAAGGTACAGGTACATACACCGAAGATTCACTCAAAACAGCCATGACAGGTTCGTCATTCTCATTCGGAGGCGGTTTCTGGGGCGGTGGTTTCGGCGGTTTCCCAGGTGGAAACGGAAACAATAATAATAACAACAACGTTGCCGAACACGCAAGACTCTTTAACGGTCTTCTTAAAAATGCTCAGTTCAAACAGCAGTTTGTAACAACTTTCTCTGACCTTATGAACAAAAACCTCAGCCGTGAAAATATGCTCACTGTCCTCAGCGAATTTGAACAGCTCTACACACCTGTAATGCCTGAACAGATGAAACGTACAGGATTATGGGAATTTGAAATGGAAAGTTTCAGAGCTGAAATAAAGAAGATTCAGGATTTCATAAATAACAGAGAAGAAAATATCTACAGATCATTTGCAACAAATCTCTCACTCAGCGGTTCAACATCAAAACTTACAGTTTCCGTAAACGACTATAACGGCGGAAGCGTAAAAATTAACACCATAACCCCCGACTACTCAAAAGGAAGCTTCACAGGCAGTTACGTAACAGAATACCCTGTAACCCTCACAGCCATTGCCAAAGAAGGCTACGAATTTGCAGGCTGGACAAATTCTCAGGAAACATCACCACAAATCACAGTCGATATGTCCACAGCCTCTACCTTAGAAGCAAAATTTATAAAAAAATAACTTTAAACAAACGCAGAGCACCATCAACGCTCTGCGTTTTGTGGTTATCAATAAAACGATAATACTTGAATATATCGCTAAAATATGATACACTAGAATCAGAAAACAAAAAAAGGAGTGACTGTTATAACAACACAAAGACAAAAGAGCTTAAAACTCATTCAACAGTTAAGATTGATGGACGATGATTTTTTAAGACTTTACTTCAACAACTTTCCGGAAGGTGTAAAGTTTATTCTTGATATCATTCTTGAAAGAAATGACCTTAACATAATCCAGAGCCAGACACAGAGTGAATACAAAAGCATAGCCGGTCGTTCTATTTCTCTTGATATTTACGCTGAAGACAACGAAGGCAAAAAATACAACATAGAAATTCAGCGTAGTGATTCTGGTGCTACACCCAAAAGAGCAAGATTTCACAGCAGTATGATTGATACAAAGCTACTTAAGAAAAACGAAAAATTTGACAATCTGGCTGAAACATATGTTATATTCATAACTGAAAATGACGTTATAGGAAAAGGACTTCCACTTTACCACTTTGACAGATACTGCAAAGAAACCGGTGATTATATGAACGATGAAGCTCATATAATATATGTAAACGGCGCATATCAAAATGTCGATGACAGCATCGGCAGACTAATGCATGACTTCCAATGTATAGATGCCGATGATATGTACAACAACGAACTCGCAGAAAGATTCCGATATTTTAAAGAAAAACAAGGAGGAAAAGATAATATGTGCAGACTTGTAGAAGAATATGCTGAAGCATACGCTGAAGAGCAAATAAACCTTCAACGCAAAAAAGATATCGAACGTATGCTTAACCAGGGCATTCTTACTCATGAACAAATCGCTGTAAGCCTTGATGTTTCAATAGATTTTGTAAAAAATATCGCTGATAATCGTGAAATAGCAAACTGATAACTAAAAAACGCAGAGCACCATCAACGCTCTGCGTTTTGTTTTCTTCAGGAAATTCCAACCGCACTGTAACCATTCTGTTATTGACATGCACCAATATTTGTGATATCATCAAACTGTAGAGCGGATTTTGTTTTTTTATGAAAGGAAAGATGTGTCAATGAAAAAACAGACAGGTACATTTTCAAAAAAGCTGGACGAATATATACATACAAAACAGTTCAGATGGTTGAGATTTCTCATTTTATTACTTGGTTTTATTGTGACCGGATGTATTTGTTTTCTTGCAGGATTCTTTTTAAACCGTGATGACAACATGATTTATAAAAGCAATATAAACGCTATAACAAATCAGATACAAAACACCGAGCCTCCTGTAACCACTGCACCCGAAACGACAACAATCACTACAACAACAGAACTCACTACAGTAACTACGGCAAAACCTACTGTAAACGGCGTACTTCTTAATTCAAGACTAAAAGAAAACCTTCCCGACGCAACAGCAGAATATGCATACTCAAATGCCTGTAACTTTGAAAACAGAAATTCTATAGGTGATGTGAATATACCACTTACAAAAAAATCATTTACCATATCATACGACGGTGTGATAACAGCTACACTTGACAGTTCACTTATAACACTTTCTGTTGACAATGACGCAAAAACAGTCACAGTTATAATCCCTGAAGCATATATTATTTCCCACGAGATAGACGAATCATCATTTATTATTTCCGGAAAAAACGATAATATCTTCAATCCGATAAGCAACAGCGATTACACTGACATCTGCCTGTCAAACAACAGCAAGATGGAAGAAAAAGCAATCAGCAACGGACTTTACGAACAAGTATACGAAAATGCAGAATCCGAGATCTCAGATTTTCTTTATGAAGATGAACTTATTGCCGAAAGTTACAGTATAAACTTTATTATTTCAAGAATATAATAATTTAAAGCCACTGTTTTACGGTGGTTTTATTTTTTTGAATAATATTCTTTGATACGTGAAATAATAAGTATATTGCATACGTGCAATATTATCAACAGATTATGAAAGGAAAATATTTATGAAAAAGGCTATAGCGATTTCATTTGTTGTTTTTTCACTTTGTGTTCTTATGACTTCATGTGGAAATTCAGATGACGATTCAAGTACCACTACAAAAGTAACCACATCTCAGACAACTACTCAGACTACAAAAAGAACAAATGAACAGACAACTAAAAAGACAACTTCCGAAAAAACCGAAAAAACTTCTTCCGATTCCGACAGAATCGTAACCGATAATACTACAGACACTGATTCTTTTATAGGCGATATATCCGAAGCTGTCGATACTGCGATAGATGATGCGAAAGATATCGTATCGGATATTTTTGAAACGGAATAACAGGTTTTCAACAATGCAAGGTATGGAATTCAACATTTTCACAATGCACAAATGTTGATTTTTCCACACCCGGAATTAATATCAACACTTTTACAACTCCTATTCCACATAGTTTTCCACACTTTGTTGAAAACTATGTGGAACTATATTTGAAAAATCACTTGACAACAGCATTTATTTATCATAAAATATAATTTGATAAACTATTTTTGAAGGACGGTATTTTTTATGTTGAACACAGAAAAAACTATGGACAAAATCGTTGATCTCTGCAAATCAAAAGGATTTGTATATCCCGGTTCTGAAATATACGGCGGTCTCGCAAATACATGGGATTACGGCCCGCTCGGTATGCAACTCAAAAACAACATCAAACAGGCATGGCTCAAAAAATTTGTTCAGGAAAACAAATACAACGTAGGCCTTGACAGTGCAATACTCATGAACCCACAGACATGGGTAGCTTCAGGACATATCGGCGGTTTCTCTGACCCTCTCATGGACTGTAAAGAATGTCACACACGTCACAGAGCAGACAATCTTATCGAAGATTTTGACGGAACAAATCCAAGTGGCTGGACAAATGAACAGATGCTCGAATACATAAAAGAAAAAGGTATCTGCTGTCCTGATTGCGGAAAAAACAACTTCACAGATATAAGACAGTTCAACCTTATGTTCAAAACATTCCAGGGCGTTACAGAAGATTCAAAATCAGAAATTTATTTAAGACCTGAAACAGCTCAGGGTATCTTCGTAAACTTTGCAAATATCCAGCGTACAAGCAGAAAAAAAGTACCTTTTGGCGTAGCACAGATAGGTAAATCTTTCAGAAACGAAATTACACCTGGTAACTTCATCTTCCGTGTAAGAGAATTTGAACAGATGGAACTTGAATTTTTCTGCAAGCCAGGAACTGACCTTGAATGGTTTGACTACTGGAGATCATTCTGCAAGAACTGGCTCTTAAGCCTTGGCATCAAGGAAGAAAACCTCAGACTCAGAGACCATGACCCTGAAGAACTCTGCTTCTACTCAAAGGCTACCACAGACTTCGAATACCTCTTCCCATTTGGCTGGGGCGAACTCTGGGGTATCGCTGACAGAACAGACTACGACCTTACACAGCACATCAACACAAGCGGAAAATCACTCGAATACTTCGATCCTGAAACAAATGAAAAATATATTCCTTACGTTATCGAACCATCTCTCGGTGTTGAAAGACTCTTCCTCTCAATCATGACAGAAGCATATGACGAAGAAGAACTCACATCTGTTGACAAGAACGGAAACGAAAAGAAGGAAACAAGAACAGTACTCAGACTCCACCCTGCACTTGCACCTTTCAAGGCTGCTGTTCTCCCGCTCGTAAAGAAACTCACTCCAAAGGCTGAAGAAGTTTATGAAATGCTTTCAAAGAAATTCATGGTTGACTTTGATGAAGCAGGTACTATCGGTAAGCGTTATCGCCGTCAGGACGAAATAGGTACACCTTTCTGTATCACATACGACTTTGATACACTTGAAAAGGATAACTGTGTAACAGTACGTGACCGTGACACAATGGAACAGGAACGTGTAAACATAAACGATCTCGTTGCATATCTCGAAAAGAAAATGGAATTTTAATTAAGAGGTATAAAAAATGTCAAGAAGAACTGTACCGATAATAATGATGCTTATACTTATCTGCGCATTTGTACTGTTGCCTTGTAAATAAGAATATTCCCCCTGTCACACCGTCTCATCAGTGTGACAGGGGTTTTTCAGTGTGCAAGTTCTATAGCTTCCTCAAAAGAAAGTACACTCTGTAAAGCAAGATTAAGAGCTGCAGCTATCATTTTTGAAGCACCACTGATGATAGTATCAATATCTTTTGGTGTGACCATCATATCAGGCATAGTGTTTTCAGGCTCTTTACCTGTAATATTTTCATAAACCGTATGCATATCTATGACAGTCGGTACGCCTATAGCAATGACAGGAACGCCGAGGGTATCAAAAGAAAGTTCTTTTCGTCTGTTCTGTACACCGCTTCCCGGAGATATACCTGCACTGCTTATCTGTATAGTCTTGCCCAGTCTTGAAATATCAGAACAGGCAAGCGCATCTATAACTATTATTTTGTCAAAACTGATTTCCTTTGAAACTGCTTTTACTATTTCGGCAGACTCTATCCCGGTAGTTCCGAGTACTCCTGAAACAAGTACGCTCACTTCTCTGAGAGAACTTAAAAATTCATCATCCGCAAGCTCGGTCTTAAAGTGTCTTGTCGCCATTACTCCGCCTGCCGCATACGGTCCGAGTGCGTCAGGTGTTATGTCATCATTTCCAAGACCGACTACAAGCACACGTCCTTTTTCACCTATAAATTTTTTCAGTTCATCTGCAAGTTCCTCTGTCATGATCTGATACCTGTCATTGACAGTGCTTAGCGTATCACCTTCAAGTGTAACGTATATCCCTTTCTTTTTTCCTATACTGTCACCGCTTTTATCATCTGTTATCGTTATTTCTGTTATCTTAAACGCCTCTCCTCTTTCTTTTCTGACTATGCCTTCGCAAAGAATATCTCCGCTGGCAGCTTCAAGTGCAAGATCGGTTCTTATAGCCACAAAAACGCCTCTTTTCCTGAAAAATATTATTTATTGTGAATGTATATAAAATAAGCCTAAATATTTTTCAATAATATTTTAATTTTACTATTGCTTTTTATCTTATAAAATGGTAGAATATTTATTAGGCTGATTGTATGGTCGTTCCATACACTGTCTTTACTTTAAAATTCAAAGCAGTTTCGTGTCTGCTGCTTTTATTTTATGTTGTTTTGTTCTGTTTATCAGAAAAAACCGTTCGAAATTTATTTTTAATTAAAACCGGAGGTAAAAAGTTATGCCAAACATTAAATCTGCTAAGAAGAGAGTAAAAGTAAACAAGGTTAAAGCTGCTATCAACAAGTCAAGAAGAACAAACCTTAAGACAGTTCTTAAGAAGGCTGACATCGCAGCTGCAACAAACACAGACAAGGAAGCAGCTATCAAGCTCGCAATAAAGAAAGTTGACCAGGCTGCTGCTAAGGGTCTTATCCACAAGAACAAGGCTGCAAGAAAGAAATCACAGCTTGCTAAGAAGCTCAACGCAGGAGCATAATTTTAAGCAAATAAATCATAATAGATCGATTATAAAAAGAGCGGTTTTTACCGCTCTTATTTTTTGTAAAAAATACCGGAGATATTCTCTGTAAGAATACTCCGTTTTCTTATGTATTGATTATGTGTTTTTCATAATTACCGAGCCTACACATTCACTGACATTTTCGCAGGCATCTGCACACGCTTCAAGACATTCATATATCTCACGCCATGAAATAGTAGCCATCACGTCCTGGTTTTCAAGTATAAGTTTTCGCATAGATGAAAGATAAAGCACATCGCATTCTTCCTCTACTTCATTTATTTTGACAATCAGTGCGTGTATTTTCTTTGATTTTTTGAAATTTTCAAATTCATTCATTATTTCACACAGAAGCTCACATGCTTTTACGATTTTTCTTGCAAACGCTATTGCATCTGAGTTGATTTTCTGAATATTGAAGATATAAAACTTCTGAAGAACTTCTTCTAAAGTATCTGTTATATCATCAAGCTTGTGACTTAACAAATCAAGGTCTTCCCTGTCAACAGGTGTCACAAAAGCCTTTGCCAGTGCCTCGTTCATTTCGTGTTTTTTCATATCTGCACTATGCTCAATGTTGTGCATAGTATTAAGCATTGTCTGAATACCGGAAGGATCATAATTTTCAAGACACTCTGCAAGATAATCGGCCGCCTTTTTTGACAGTGCAGTACTTTCTGCAAAATTTTCAAAGTAAAATTTATCGCCTTTAGCCATGTTTTTATTCCTCTCTTATGTAAATATCATCATAAATATTTTTGTCATCATAAAACCGACAAGCCCGCAACCCGGAAAAGTAAGTACCCAGGTAAGCACCATTTCCTTTACTACACCGAAGTTAATAGCCGAAACTCTTTTAACTGCCCCTACGCCCATGATAGAAGTTGTTTTGGCATGAGTAGTTGATACAGGAAGGCTGAAAACCGAGCAGAACAAAAGTGATACAGCAGCCGCAATATCTGCCGAAAATCCCTGATACTTCTCAAGCTTTACCATATCCATACCTACCGACTTTATTATTTTTTTACCGCCCATAGCTGTTCCTGATGCCATTACTACCGAGCAGACTATCATAAGCCACATAGGAATATCTATATCTGACGGCAAAGATTCTCCCTTTGACATATACACGCAAAGAAGTATGACCCCCATAAACTTCTGACCGTCCTGCGCACCGTGCATAAATGCCATCGAAGCCGCACCTGTGATCTGTGCTCCTCTGAAAAAAGGCTCTGTTGCAGGTCTGTTTGCTTTATAGAAAAGTTTTGTCACACCCTTGCATACAAGCCACCCCAATCCGAACCCAAGAGCTACTGAAATGACTATACCGTAAAGTACTTTTATCCATTCACCGCCATTTACACCTTCAAGACTGTTATGAAGTGCAATAGCACTTCCTGTAAGCCCTGCTATAAGTGCATGACTTTCACTTGTCGGTATGCCAAATATCCATGCAAGTGTTGCCCATAGAACAATGGCAAACAATGCGGCACTCAGAGCTATTACAGCCTTATCGGCATCAGTGCCGAAGTCAACCATTTTGGTTATCGTTTCAGCTACTGTTGCATTTATAAGTGTCATTATAAAAACACCGAGAAAATTAAATACCGCTGCCATAAGTATCGCTGCTTTTGGTGGCATACATCTTGTTACCACACAGGTCGCAATCGCATTTGGAGCATCAGTCCAGCCGTTTACCAGAATAACACCAAGAGTCAGTGTTACCGCAATAAATAAAAGCGGATTGGCTGTCATCTGATTCCAGAAACCTAAAATTGAATCCATAAAATATCTTTTCCTTTTCATTCTGTGATTGTTTGCAGACAATGATAACTATGTATCTTTTATTTTTCTAAGAAAATAACTCCTCCTCTTCATTCTGCTTTAATTTTATGTCATGACATGAAAAAGTATGAAATTTTTTCAAATCCGTACTTTCCATTTTATAATAACATTTTTACGGTAAAAAATGAGTAAAGGAGATTATTTCCTTAGCAAAAAAACAGCAAAGAAAAAAATAGTACCCTCTGCCTTTTATAATTGTATTTATCATTTCAGATAATATTTTCATTATTTTTAGCCCAAAGACCACAATTATGCCGATTTTCCGATATCCGACTTGACAATGAATATCAAAAGTACTATAATAATGAACGGACTTGTGAAATAATATTTTTCGCTAACTTGTATGCCAGAAACGACATAAAAGTCGTTTCTTTTATTTTGCGTCATACAGTTTACATATATTTTTTTGTTATATTTATTTTTTGCTGCAGAAAGGAATTGTTTTGTATGCATTACGATTATTTATTTTTTGTTGCGATCATTCTCATGTCTACCAAAGTTCTCGGACTTGCTACCAAACGTATCAACCTTCCTCAGGTTGTAGGTGCTCTTATGGCAGGACTTATTCTCGGACCGGCTTGTCTTGGACTGGTTGAAAAAACAGAGTTTATCTCCAGCCTCTCGGAAATAGGCGTTATCGTTCTTATGTTCTCAGCAGGTCTTGAAACAGATATCGGCGAACTTAAAAAATGTGGAAAAGCTTCATTCATTATCGCTGTTATAGGTGTTATAGTCCCGTTGCTCGGCGGTTTTGCAGTTTCTGCACTTTTCAATACAGGCGAAAATACACTTACAACAAGTAAGTTTTTACAGAATATATTTATAGGAATCATACTTACAGCAACTTCAGTAAG
Source organism: Ruminococcus sp. (assembly GCA_015066745.1). GTDB lineage: Bacteria > Bacillota > Clostridia > Oscillospirales > Ruminococcaceae > HUN007. The sequence continues at coordinate 20,294 of SVNW01000047.1, forward strand.
TATAACAGTAGAAACATTAAAAGAACTCGGAAAACTTTCTACAAGAGCCGGAAATGCTATTCTCGGTGCTGCTCTTATTGACGATATCCTCGGAATCGTTGCTCTTACAGTTGTTACCAGCCTTGCAAATCCTGAAGTAGAAATAGCTACTGTTCTTCTCAAAATTCTTGGATTCTTTGTTTTTGCCGCACTTTTCGGCGTACTCTTCCATATATTATTTGTAAGATGGACAGACCGCACAACAGAAAAGCTTCATCGTTATAACGTTATGAGTTTTGCTTTCTGTTTATTATTTGCTTATATCGCAGAAGCATTTTTCGGAGTAGCGGATATAACAGGTGCCTTCCTTGCTGGTATACTTATCTCAACAAGTACCAAGAACAAATACATCTCCTCAAGAATAGAAACACTTTCATATATGCTCCTCTCTCCTGTATTCTTTGCAAGTATCGGTCTTAACGTTACTCTCCCTAAAATGGGCGCATCTATAGTAGCTTTTGCGGGACTCCTTCTTGTTGTAGCTGTTCTCACAAAAATAATAGGTTGCGGACTTGGTGCAAAGATATGCGGGTATTCAACAAAAGAAAGCCTTCAGGTGGGTATCGGCATGGTATCCAGAGGCGAAGTTGCTCTTATCGTTGCTAACAAGGGTGCCGCTGTAGGTCTTATGAGTGCAAACTTCTTCGGACCTATAGTTATAATGGTTGTTATAACTACTATCATAACTCCTATACTTCTCAAAATAGTATTTGCAGAAAAAGAAAGTTCAGAACTTCCTGTTGCAAAAGAAGCGTAAATAAAAAATAAAAGCTGTTGCATTTTTCATTGTGCAACAGCTTATTTTTTATACTTCAAACCTCTGAAACGTGCTTATTATCATCTCTACTTCTTCACGTTGTTTGTCACTTGCCAGACTTTCCAATGTTTCTGCTATAAACATTACATAAAAACCATCGATTTCTCCTATATAACACCATGCTCTTATTTCCTCTTCTGAATCTGAAAAAGTAAGATTTTGTATCTCAAGATATCTCATCTTCAAACCATTTACATCTTTTTCTGTAAAATCTCCTGCACTTACTGTAGTAAAATACTTAGAATTTATATTTTTTATTACCATATTACAAAAATTATTAAAAGGTAGCATATCCTGATCTATCTCTGTTACACCTGCTCCAAGTACTATACATCTTTCATCGCATATAGCATATAGTGTAATACTTTCATTATTTTTAACTTCTGCACTTTCATCAAGCTTCCAGTCAACAGGTGTTTCGATTTTATACTTGTAATCATAACTTACGATTTCTTTGCTCAGCTCTCTTTCTTTAGCTGAACTTTCACCACATGACGCAGACAGTAACATAACTGTTGCCAAAACTGCCGATATAGATTTTTTTAGTTTCATTTTTCGCCCTCCCAAAAATAATTATTTTGATTATAACATCTACGACAATATAAGTCAATATTTTTTTATAATCTCTTGATTTTTTATGTAATATACATTATAATTATAATATATATCCCGAAAAAGCACAAATATTTTTAAAACGATTTATACTTTTTGAACAAAGGAGGGTAAAGTGAATGAAAAGAAGAAAACGAATATGTGTTATAGTAGCAGAAATTGATGATTTATATCAGCAAAAAGCTGTTCCGGGAATTATTGAACAGTGCTTTAAATATGATTATGATTGTTATATATTCAGTTATTACCTTAAAATTAATGATAATCCAAAAATAGAAGCCGGAAATATAAATATCTGCAATCTTATAAATTTTGAAACAATAGACGCAATTATCATCATGCCTGATACTATTATAAACAAAGACAGTCTTACAAAAATAATTGATCTTGTAAAAGAAAATTTTAAAGGTCCTGTAGTTTCGATGGATATAACTCTTCCGGAATTCAAGAGTATTGTTTCAGACGACGGATCTATTATAGAAGCTTTGTGCGATCACCTTATTGAAAAACATAACTATACAATTATAGATTTTATGAGCGGAATAAAAGGACATGAACATTCTGTAAAAAGACAAAACGGATACATACGCTCTTTAAAAAAACACGGAATAGAATTTGATGAACGTCGTATACACTACGGAGATTTCTGGTACACTTCAGGAGATGCTGTTGCCGAAGAAATATTATCCTCAGACCTGCCCCTGCCACAAGCTGTAGTAACTGCCGGTGATCCTATGGCTATGGGACTTATAAAAGCTTTAAGTCAACGTGGTATAGATGTCCCAAAACAAATCGCTGTAACAGGATATGATTCAATGAGAGAAGGCATTGAATACACTCCTTCTGTTACTTCAGCAGATCTCCCCGGAGAAAATACCGGAAGAAATGCAGTAGAATATATTCATTCTGTTTTTGAAGGAAAAGAATTTATTCCTATAGCACCAAAACCAAATATAAAAATAGCTCAAAGTTGCGGTTGTGGCATTGATATAGCTTCTCATATACATATGAACGAATTTACTTATAGCGATGAATTTTTTAAATCTCATTTTCAGGCACGTACCAACAATATGATGAGTGAACTTATATCCGCCAATACTGTCGATGAACTTCGTCATATAATATGTATGTACGTTTATCAGGTTGAAGGATTTGATAATATCTATTTCTGCCTTAACGATGACTGGCTCGGAAACGATCACACGCCAGATGCATCATATCGTACAAGCGGATATCCCGAAAAAATTAATACACTTATTTTTCTTGATAAGAATTTCTGGGCTTGTGAAGGTCATGGTACATTTAATAAAAAAGATCTGCTCCCTGACTATGACGTAACATACGAAAAACCGTCTGTTTTTTACTTCTTTCCGCTTAACTTTTATGACAGAACTTTCGGTTACACTGCCCTTCGTTATGAAACTCCGTCACTCCCGAACATTGACTACAGCGGTTGGTCAAAGTTTGTATCAAACTCATTTGAATGTCTGCGAGTACGACTCAATCTTGAAATGATGTATAAAAAAGTTGAACGTGCCGCACTCAGAGACGGGCTTACCAAACTGTATAACAGAAATGCTTTTAATATGCATATAGAAAAACTTATCGAAGACTCGTCAGCATCTCCTCAAAACGCCCTTTTTGTAATGGCTGACCTTAACTTTTTAAAGAAAATAAACGACAAGTTCGGTCATATAGCCGGAGATACAGCACTTTCTGCTATAGCCCAGGCAATAGAACAGGCATGCACCAAAAAAGAACGTTGTTATCGTTTCGGCGGTGACGAATATATGATAATCGGCATTTCTGACTATACAACCGAAGAAATAGACAATATAGCAAAGAAAATAAATGATTACCTGGAAGAATATAACCAAAACTCAGGTCTTCCTTTTAAAGTTCTTGTAAGTCTTGGTTACATATACACCGAAATAAACGAAAACACCCAGATAGACGATATCATACAGCAGGCAGACGAGAAAATGTACATAAACAAACAGAAAAGCAAACTTGTTACTCAGGACCCTTATAAATAAAATAAAGCAGACTTTTTACGGTCTGCTTTATTTTATTTATCTGTAGTTTCCTGTCTTGGACGATACTTCTTTCAGCTCTTTTTTACGCTTATCATGATCGGGCATAACCGATGAGAGTACATCATAAAATCTACTTGAATGATCGGGACTTAAAAGATGTGAAAACTCATGACAAAAGACAAATTCTATAAGTCTTGTATCGTAGCGTATCAGCTTTTTATTTATACTTATTCTGTATTTTACCGGATTGCAACTGCCCCATATGGATCTCATATATTTATATGTAAATTCGGGACATTTTTTTATGCGTTCTTCAAATAAGTGATAAACCTTGTTGCCTATATCGTCAAAGTAATGCTTGCACTGTACGTCATACCATTCATCTATCACTTTTTTTATTTTACCATCATCATCGTGGTATGTAAATACCAGAAGCTCTCCGTTTTTTATCTCCGCTTTGTTTTCATGACTTCCTATTATCTTTACAGGAATTTCGTCACCGAGAAACATGATCCTGTCAAGTTCGACACAGCCCTCATCTGCACGCTGACTGCGTGCCGTTTTAAAGCGGTTTAACGTACTCAGTATATAGTCAGCCCTCTCACTCAAAAGACCGTCTATATACTCCGTCCTGATGCGTCTGTTAGCTGACACATTTATACTTCCGTCCGGTTTTATCCTTACATTTATATTTTTTACATCTTTAAAAATAAGGTCGTACTGTATCTCTTTGCCTTTTAGCATAACTGTTCTTAGCATTTTTAATATCTCCTTTTTGTTTTTTTACATTTCGATTTTATCACAAAAAGATATGTTTGTAAATAGAAATGTCCTAAAAGGTAATTTTTCACCCTAAAACGCATCAACCGGCTCCATAACTGAAACCGGCTGATATAATTATTGTATATTATTTTTATGCGCAATGTTCATCAAGATACATAAGTGCTCTGACAGCGTCCCAGTGGAAGCGCTCCTCGCCTACTTTTTCAATAAATCCTGCTCTTTCAAGTGTACCTCTTACTCTCGGTTGTACACCACTGAACATTATATTTACATTATCTTTAGAATAATCTTCAAAAATAGCTTCAAGTTCAGCTATAGCTGAGTCATCTATCATCGGCACACCTCTCATAGAAAATACTATGGAAGAAGCACCTTCGAGTTCGTGAAGCACATTTGTAAGTCTTTCCTGTGTACCAAAGAAAAGAGGGCCTGCAAGGTATACAAGTTTTGTTCCGCTCATAGAAGTTTTCATTTCTTCTCCTGCCTTGCCGAGTCGTTTCTTGTCAACATCATTTATGTCAATATTAAGTTCACAACTCTTGAGAACGAAAAGAAGCATAGAGAGTACAACACCTATTATTATAGCCACCGTAAGATCGAAAACTACAGTCGCTACCATAGTTATGATAAACTGCATAGCAGAAACTTTAAGTTTTTTACCGAATATATTTTTTATAGCTTCCCATTCGTTCATTCTCCAGGCAGTTACCATAAGAACACCTGCAAGTGCCGCAAGCGGTATCTTTGACATAACAGGGCCAAGAAGGAACATTGAAGCTATAAGAGTGAGCGAATGAAATACGCTTACAAGTCTTGTTCTTCCGCCTGACTTTATCGCAACGCTTGTTCTTGCTATAGCTGCTGTTGCAGGTACTCCGCCGAAAACAGGGATAAGCATATTTCCTATACCCTGTGCCATAAGTTCTCTCTGTGCATCAAGTTTTTCATTTTTCATCTTACCTGCCGATGCTCCGCAAAGAAGACTTTCTATCATTCCGAGAGCCGCTATACTTATCGCAGGAGAAATAAAGTTTTTGATCATACCCGGTGACAGATCTGCAATGTCAAGTCTTTTGTCAAGCAGAAGTGTCTTAGGAATAGCGCCTACCTCTGCAACATCAAACTTAAATATGAGCTGTACTATAAGTGCTATAATGATCGAAGCAAGCGAAGCCGGAAATTTTGCATTTAACTTCTTAGGATATAAAATCATAATAAGTATAACAAGCACGCCAAACAATATAGCGTAAACATTTGGGTGGAAACCAAGTTCACCGTATGAAATGATCTTCTGTATCGCATTTTCACCCTCGGACTTTGTACCGAAAAAGTTATCTATCTGTCCGAGTGCGATTATTATTGATATACCTGATGTAAATCCTGTAATAACCGCTGTAGGTATGTACGAAACAAGTTTTCCTATTTTAAGAAGTGCCGCTATTATGAGTATGGCTCCGGAAATAAAACCGGCAGCAAAAACGCCCTCTGCTCCGTATTTTATTGAAAGAGGCAGAAGTATAGCAACCATCGCACCTGTAGGACCCGATATCTGATACGAACCACCACCAAGCATACCGATAAATACACCTGCTATTATTGCCGTTATCAGACCGGATGCCGCATCTGCACCTGAACTTACACCAAAAGCAAGTGCAAGAGGAAGAGCAACAGCCGCAACTGTAAGTCCCGACATAAGATCAGCAGAAAAACTCTTGGCATTATAGCCCTTGAATTCTTTCTTCAGATCGCCGACATATTTTTTTAACATCTTCAGAAACATCTCTTTTCTATGATTTTTTGGATTTTTTCACAACCTTTGATATTATATCACCTAAAATGAGATGTTTCAATTATTATAGTAAACAAAATCATTTAAAAATATATTCGTAAATGATTACACATTGCTTAAAATATACTGCAAATGCCTCTGTACAAAGAAAATCCCACCTGAAAAAGACGGGATTTGTTATTTTTCATTATTCTTATTGATTACGTCATCAAGATTTCACAAGGTCTGTAAAAACATCTCTTAACAGATTAGTATCACCTTGCGCAGCTTTTATTGTTGCTATCAGCAGCAAATCACTGTCACATTCTGCAAAGCTGATGTTATGATCCGCATTTCTTACAAGTAAAGTATTTAGCTGTCATTGAAATGACTATTCTTATTTCTGCAACATTCAGCATTTTCTGTTCTTTTATGCCCAGTTTGTTGATTAGCACAGTTGTACCAGGATAGCAATCACTTTGTGTACCCTCCATTGAGTAGACAGCCATTAATTACGCCCTCTGACATTCTGCTTTGATGATGTTCAGCAACTCTTCGTGTGTGATTTTTCCGCTCACAAAACTTTTTATGAGTTCCAGATCCCTTGATGTCGGGATAAGTCCTTCCATTTTTGAAGAAGCGACAGCGTTATTTATTGCCTGTTCTGTTGTTACATTCTGCATTTACCTCACCTCATTATGTAGCTTTACTTTATTGTAAAGGATTTATACGGATTTGTCAAGAAAATCCCGCCTGAAAAAGACGGGATTTTTTTTATAAATTACAGATTATTCAGCTTCTTGTACGTACATATACCATATATGAGAGATCGTAACCCCCATGAGTTGTTACTCTGATAGCATATGTTCCGGGCCTTGTGTTATCAAAGTCTGATATATCAACATTCATCTCTGAAAGTTTCAGAGGAGCAAATGAGAATATATCCCAGAGTATTCCGTTTTCATAACCACTTCCGTAAACCGAACCTGTTTCATAGTCAAACTCTTCACCAATATAATATATCTTTTTAGGGTGTTCAAGCCAATTAAGACTTACATAATTATTCGGATCGTCATGACCTTTCATTGTATGTTCGATATAATAATGATACTCAGGAATGTCGATTGTTAATAAACACTCATCAGCGTATAAAATATAACATTCAAACATCGGATCTGAAAGAGGCATATCATAAAACTCTTTATCACCGCATCTTCCGCTTATCTGACCGCCTGTAAGATCCATTTTTTCTCCATAGAAATACTCTGTTTTATCAGGGACTCTTGTAAGCCTGAAATGAGGTGCACCCTCTTCACGTACTGCTACATTATAAGAAAGATCTTTTCCGCCATATGATGCTGTTATTGTGTAATTTCCTGCCTTGGTATTATCAAACGCAGATGAATCAATAGTTGCTTCAGATGTTCCAAAACATACAGCCTCATCACCGTCTTTAGCGATAGCACTAAATTTACCACGACTAACATCAAACTCTTCACCTATATAATAAACTATCTTCGGCGATTCAACCCATTCCACTGATGATATTTTATCATCTGATACTTCATCCTCTGATTTATCTGTTATGTTATTTTCTATCATACTATCGATAAAAACTGACTTTAAAGTAGGAAGGTCAGCTATGTTTACTTTTCCGTCTTTATTCATATCAGAAATATTAAGCTGACTTTCTGTAAAATCATAGTCACCTATAAGATAAAGCGAAAGATATGTAAGATCTGTCAGCTCTATCACGCCATTGTTATCCACATCTCCATAAATCACATCAGTTTTTGCTTCTGCCTTGGTAGCCTCTGCACTGCATACAGGCACCATCATTGCTGTCATCGTTGTCAAAGCTGCTATAGCAGCAAATACTTTCTTCAATTTCTTCATAATTAACTCTCCTTTTTTCTAAAAAAATTTGTTTTTGGCATATCAGATTCAGTTATTTCACAAGGTCTTTTATCACCTCCGATGCTACTATGAGCCCGGCTACTGACGGAACAAATGCCGTACTTCCCGGAATATTTCTATTGTGTTCATCGACCATCTGTACTTTTATCGGTGGCTCGGTCGAATAAACTACCTTTAGTTTTTTTATCTGCCTGCGTTTGAGTTCATATCTCATAACTCGTGCAAGAGGGCAGACAGATGTTTTGTAGATATCGGTCACTTCAAATTTTGTAGGATCAAGCTTATTCCCTGCGCCCATACTGCTTATCACAGGTGTACCGCTTTCATTGCATCTGACTATTATCTCTATTTTGGCCGTTACCGTATCTACTGCATCTACAACATAATCATAATCGGAAAAATCATACTCATGTGAATTTTCCGGCATAAAAAAGCTGTTTTTTATTATAACTTCCGCTTTTGGATTTATATCAAGTATTCTTTCCTTCATTACTTCTGTTTTGTATCTTCCCACGGTTGAATGAAGTGCGATGATCTGACGGTTTATATTTGTAAAGCTTACAGTGTCATTATCAATCAGCGTAAATTTACCTGCTCCGCTTCTTGCAAGTGCTTCGGCAACATATCCGCCTACTCCGCCTACTCCGAATATCGCAATATGTGAATTTCTTAATTTTTCAACACCACTGCTACCGAGTAAAGCTTCTGTTCTCTGAAATATATTTTCCATACCCTTTCCTTTCACCACACAAAACAACAAATACAAACGTTATAACAATAACAAAATGTCTGTCATCACAAACACTTCTTGTGACATCCTCCCCCACCTGTAGAGGTGGGGGCTTCCCATCTCTATAGATAAGTTTCGGTTCTCGTTCGATAGTACTAACGTACTAAGCATAAGCGAGCTAACCCCGTATGTCCTACGGTTTTTA
>SVNW01000048.1 GCA_015066745.1 Ruminococcus sp.
TTTAATGTACAATAATATTTAATTAATTTCAGTTTATCATATTATGTTACTATTGTCAAGTGATGAAAATGGCGCAATTCATCCCCCACCTTAGAGGTGGGGGAATTCTTGCTGAAAATAGTTAAATCCGGCTTTTTCTTCAAATTCGCTGACTGTCATTCCGGCTTTTCCGGCTGCATCTACAAGTGTAAGCATTCCTTCTTCTACAAGCTCTATGAGTGTTATGAGTTTTCCTTGTGACAAACCTTGCTTTATTCCCTGTGACAGTCCTAATGACATTCCTTCAGCCAACCATTCTTCCTTTATTTCATTCAGCGTTCTTTCTTCATCGTACTCTGTTATACACATCATCTTCACCTCCGCCTGATTTGCTATAAGAAATGACTTTATCTCGTTGTCAGTTTTATATCATCAGGATTTGTGTATGATGAACCATTTACTGCGTTATACAAACTTAATGTCCACTCTTTGTTTTCGGGATTTCCGAAAATAAATTTGAACAATCTGTCCTTGTACTGTCGATTCATTCCTTCGTTTCTGTTGTTGTCTGTTCTGTTCATTTTTATTGTACTCTTTATAAACTTAAGTATATTCCCTACTAAAATTTTATCATATTTATACTTTATTTTCAAGGGATTTTTATTACAACTATTAAGGCTTGAAACCCTATTTTCACGAAATTTTTATTGCACTATTGTATAAACCATGCTATAATTTAGGTTATAATTTAAAATTTAATTTGTAAAGGAAATAGATATGAACATTCAGGAAATATACACAAAATTAAAAGAAAACATCTGTAAAACAATTATCGGTAAAGAAGAAATAGCTGATAAAATAGTTATATGTATGCTATGTGGAGGGCATATACTCCTTGAGGATATACCGGGAACCGGAAAGACTACGCTGGCTAAGACACTTGCACGTTCTGTTGACGGTGACTTTAAAAGAATGCAGTTTACAGCAGACCTTCTTCCTTCCGAGCTTACCGGTATAAGATACTTTGACCAGAAACAAAGCGAATTTGTGTTTTCAAAAGGTCCTGTTTTCACTAATATACTCCTTGCCGATGAAATCAACAGAGCAACTCCTCGTACACAATCAAGTCTGCTCGAATGTATGGAAGAAAAACAGGTAAGTGACCACGGTACTACATATGAACTTGAAAAACTCTTTCTTGTAATCGCAACACAGAACCCTGTAGAAACACAGGGAACTTTTCCGCTTCCAGAGGCACAGCTCGACAGATTTTTTATGAAACTTTCAATGGGATATCCGGACCGTGAAAGTGAAATAAACATACTCAAACGTTATGAAGATAAAAATCCTCTCGAAAATATTTCCCCTGTTGTAACAAAAGAGGATATCATAAAAGCGCAAAACGAAATAAGACAAATAAAAATCTCGGACGATATAGCAGGATATATAACAGATATAGTTTCACTTACCAGAAATACAAAGGAAATAAAACTTGGTGTCAGTCCACGAGGAACAATAGCAATTATGAATGCATCAAAAGGAAATGCAGGTATAAACGGCAGAGACTATGTAACTCCCGATGACGTAAAAGCTGTTGCTTGTGACGTAATTTCCCACCGAATAATATTAAACGGATTTTTCACTGATAAAACAACTGAAAACAGAAATATAACAGAAAAACTCATTTCACAAGTGCCTGTTCCGTCTGAAAGGATATTTTAAAACATGAGCGTCTTTGTTATAATTATAGTTTTTTTGTCTATATTCCTCATCATAACAAAAATATACAACGAAAACATGATGAAAAACTTTTCCTACAACTGTTTCTTCTCAACAGACGAAGCTTTTGAAGGAGATGAAATAGAATTTACAGAAGAACTTATAAACGATAATTTTCTGCCTATACCCTGGATAAAATCAGAACTGTCCACATCAAAGTGGCTTGATTTTGCAGAATTTCAGTCTGTTGTTTCAGATAAATCAAGATTTTCAGCCAGCTTTTTTACACTTAAAAGTTACAGTAAAACAAGACGTGTATGGAAGGTAAAATGTTTAAAAAGAGGTTGCTATGATTTCAACAGTATCCTGATAGTTGCATCGGATTTTTTCGGGATCAATATATCCTCAAATTCTGTAAGTAAAGAAAATCTTCTGAAAACAAAATTAACTGTTCTTCCTGTACCTCCTGATTATAATGACGATGACCCACATCAAAAAAATAATATAGGAGATATATTTATAAAAAATCATATAATATCCGATCCTTTTTATATAAATGGTGTGCGTGACTACAATACAACAGACAGTTTTCAGAAAATAAACTGGTCTGCAACTGCAAAAGAACAAAAACTTATGGTAAACCGAAATGATTTTACCACCAACAGAAATATCACCATAATCCTTAATATACAATCAACCTCATATGATATGACAGAATCGGTATTTATTAACAACACAGAAATATGCATAAAAACCTGCACATCTCTTTTAAAGGCATTTCTTGATAACGGAATAAATGTAAGAATTCTTTCAAATACAGTATTTGAAAACGGAGATACACCTGCTGATATAGTATGTACAGATTATATGTCATCACTCAGAGCTTTGGCAAATCTTTCATATAAAATTTCAGCAGTTTTTGAAAAATATCTTGAGGCGATCATTCCAACGATAAATTCTCCCGAAATTATTATTATTTCACCGTATTCAAATGAGTGCATTTCATCACTCCAATATATTTTTCCGAATATACGGATAATCGTACCTGATATAAGCGGAGGTGAAATTGCATGAGTATTTTGTCTCTTATCTGGAGAACACTCCTTTTTTACCCCGTTGCTGTATTTTTATCCTTATTTATAAATACACAGGGCTTTGTATATCAAAATGCAGTATCATTTCTGCCTGTTATGATTATTCTTTTAATGTCAGGATATTGTGTACGTTTTTTTATGTACCGCTTTGAAAATAAACATAAAAAAATCACTGCATGTGCAGAGATACTTTCAGGTGCAGTCGTTTCACTGCTTTGCAGTTTATTGTTTCTTAAAGTCAATATCATCGCAGAAAATATATTTTTCATGATACTGTATATAGCAGGTTTAAGAATCTATATACACTCTTTTAATGAAACAATAAATCCATGGTATTTTGGTGTATCTGTAACAGGTTATATCGTTACAGAAATTACTCTTCATTTTATAAATAAAAATTCAGATATTCAGCGTTTTAAAGAAATACCTTTAGTTTTCCTTATAACAGTATGCCTTTTTATGATTCTTTACAATCACAAAAATATAAACGTACTTATGGAAAAAAGAAACTACAGCAAGGAATATCTCCCGAAATCCACAAGAAAAGTAAACAGAAACTTTACTGTCATAATATGTATCATTTCTTCGCTTTTACTGCTATTTCAAAAACAGATAAACGCTATACTTGATTTTATATGGAAAATAATAAAAAAAATCGTAAAGTTTATCTTAGAACTTATTATAAGCGACAGCGAACCTGAAGAAATGCTCCCGGTTGATTCTGAAATTTCTGAACATCAACAGGAAGTCGAAATAATAACTTCTGATAACCGTCTTTTAAATAAGATATTTATGTTGATAATGATATGCATTATAATTGCCCTTGTTATCAGATATCGTCGTGCCATTGCAAAATTTTTCAAAGATCTTCTCACAGACATTATAAATGCAATAGCTTCAGTATTCAGGAGCAAGAAAAAAACCGAAAAATCAGATTTTACAGGTTATACCGATTATTTTGAAACTATTGAAAGAAAACAAACAAATGAAAAAAATACAAAAAAAGACTGCATACGTCAGTGGAAGAAAAATCTGAAAAAATATCATACAATGAATGAAAGCAATGAAAAATACAGATTTGGATATATGCTTATAACATTTTTCTGCCGAATGAAAAATAAAAATATAACCGAATGTGACACTCCCGATGAAATGGCATATAAATTTGAAGAATATGATATTTCAGAAGTTACGGATATCTATAATCCTATAAGATATGGAGATAAAAAATGCAGTACCCACAACATAAACGTTATGAATACTGCACTTGATAAACTTCGTAAAAATCTTAAATAAGACTTACTTTACATATTTTGAAAGCGGAATGCCAAGATTTTTTACGGCATTTGCCACGATTTTTGCAACAGCATCTGCACCCTGTTCACTAAAATGTGTCATATCTGTTGAACCGCTCACTACCCCATGAAGATGATACAGTTTTGCGGCATCGTAGCCTATTGAATTATAATGGCTCACCATAAGACTGTTGAGATCTATACAAGGGATCTTGTAGTGAGCGGCTATATTTTTCATAGCCTGACAATAATTTTCATATGAGTTTACAAATTTTCCTCCTGAGTATGCCTTAAGACCTATTACAGTAGTAACAAGAACAGGAGTAGCACCTTTGCTTAATGCACCTTCTACGTACTTATTTATGTAGAATTCATATGAACCATCAGTCGGATTTGTAACAGAACCGCATACAGGTGCATAACGGTCTGCATTTGTATATCCGGCATCATTTATTGCAAACTGTACGAAGAGATAATCTCCTGATTTTATCTGACCAAGTATGGTATCAAGTCTGCCATTGTCATAAAAACTCTTTGAACTTCTTCCTGCTATAGCATGGTTTGCTACTGTAACATTACTGTTAAAATAATTACCTATGTAATATCCCCAACCCTGCTGAGGAGCGGCACTTGCTTTGTAACTCTGTACTGTTGAGTCACCTGCTATATATACTGTAGGATTTTCCTGAACCGGAGTATCGGGAACTTGTGCAGGAGGATCTGTATTCTGGTCATTTTTTACTTCTGTACCTATAAGTCCGACATTTTCTTTTGAAACATACTGTTTCATAGTAGCCAGATCCGCAATATCAACACTTCCGCTTCCGTCAACGTCAGCAGCAGGAAGTATCTCATCACTCAGCTGTCTGTCACCGAGAAGGTAAAGGCTGTAAATAGTAAGATCTGTAAGATCAACTATTTCATTTGAATCAAGATCGCCATATATAAGCTTTACTGAAGGTGTAACCGGATTCTGCTGTCCTGTTACCTTTTCAAATATCCAGTCCTGACAATTAAAACCGTTGATTTCATACTGCTGTACATTTGCACCTGCTGTTGTAAGTCCGTCAACTATTTCAATACATGATGCATTTGCAGTTATCTTGGTGCATATTTTGTATGAACCGTCACGATTTTTAAGAAGTTTGAACTGCTGATTGTCTGCACCTTTGTAGTTATAAATAAGGATATTTGTACCGTTTACAGTTTTCTTTCCTGCTACGTCAAGAACCTTGTCCTCAGCAGTCGTGGAATATAAATAGTAATATCCGTCACCTGCACTTACAACATTCCACTGATTAGTAGCACCCGGTGCTGTTGCAGGCATCTGATAAACATTTGAATCAGTTGTATCTACATCGAGATAAAGACCACTATTTACATTTTTTATCATATACAGTCCATCAAATTCAGACTCCGAAGCCGGAGGTGTAACATCAGTTACAGGCGGTTGAGTCTGATCCTGACCTGAAGATGAAAATGAAATATCTGAACTTACCAGTTTTGCAAGAACTCTTGCACCACTTCTGTTAAAATGAACTTTATCATTGTCATAAAGTGCTGTGGTAGCAGTCTGACCTATTGAAAGAAAATGATTCTGAGCAAGATTGAAAAGATCAACTACCTGAACATTCTGCTCCTGACCGATCTTGTCAAGCTGTTCTCCGTAATATCTTCCTGTAAGGAGCTGATCTCTTGATATATCATCAGAACGTCCCTGCTGTTTTACAAGAATAACGGTAATACCTTTTTCTTTTGCTTTTTTTGTCATATCACTGACTACATTATAGTATTCTTCTCTGTTAGAATAATTTGTATCATTTATTCCTATAGAGATTATATAGTAGTCACCTTTTTTACCATATTTCAAAACAGGATCAAACTGTCCTGCATTTACAAATCCTGCCGCATACTGTCCGCTTGCCGCAAGGTTTCTTATCATAAGGTCTGAGCTGATAAATTCGCCTAAAACCTGTCCCCAGCCTACTCTCTGTGAAGTTTCAAGCGGATAATAGTTACATACTGTTGAATCACCGCAAAGCCATACTGTCTGCGGAAGAGTAGTATCATCAGAAATCTTGTCTATGACAAGAGAACTTAATGAAAATACTGTATTCGCTTTTCCCTCTGTAACCATAAGACTTAACTGACCGTCTGTAACAGGAATGGTAAATGAATCTGTTGCATTATTTCCTGTAAGATTTATAAGTTGAAGTACATCTTCGGCAACCACGCTTGCTCTTGTTGTATTTCCAAGATGTACAGTAATCTTATAAAGTCCGGGTTCAAGATCCACCTTAAATGTATTTGATCTGTCCGTGCTTTTGAAAACAACCGCATCGCTTAATTCTCCGGAACCTGAGGCATTTGTATCAGACATATATGCCGGTGTATTAAAACCATATCCTTTTGAAGAATCGTACGCCTGATTTGCAGATACTCCGATAAATCCGTTCTGTACTCCGCCATTTCCAAAATCGAATTTACAATCCGCCATTGCTGCCGACACAATATTATCAGTTTTCTTCCCATTAAAATCTGATAAACACACCGAAGCCGACATAGCAAGTGCTGTTAATGTAGACACTACTCTTTTAAATATCTTTTTCATTATTTTTCCTCCCCATCTGTCATTTTTTAAAAATATCCATCTGTGATCAACCAGATGGATATTTTTTTATAACACATTACTTTGGTCCAAGTATAACCGATTCCTGACATACATATTGCTTAAGATATGCAAGATCTCCAATGTCAACTGAACCATCATAACTTACATCAGCCGATTTTAACTGTGTATCATTAAATTGTCTGTCACCAAGGAGATATAAACTGAGCATAGTAAGATCTGTAAGGTCTACCTTGTTGTCAGAGTTCATATCACCATAAACTACATTCTGCTCCTGTGATGCAGTAGTAGTCGTTGTTACTGTTGTTACAGGTGCAGGGGTTGTAGTAGCAACTGTAGTAGTTGTGGTTGTTGTTACTGTTGTAGTTACAGGTGCCTGAGTTGTTGTCTGTTCAGGCTTATTTTCAACAGGTGTGAAGTACCAGTCCTGACAATTGAAACCGTTGATCTCAAACTGCTGTACATTTGCTCCTTCTGTACTAAGTCCGTCAACTACCTCAACACATGATTTATCTCCTGAAATACGTGTACATATTTTATATGAACCATCATTGTTCTTTACAAGTTTAAAATGCTGATTTTCTGTTCCCTTGTATGTATATATCAGAATATTTGTACCATTAGCTGTTTTCTTTCCTGCAACATCAAGTACCATATTTTCAGCTGTCTGTGAATACAGATAATAATATCCGTCACCTGTGGGAACAAGCTTCCATGTATTTGTTCCGTCTGCACCACTGTTTGCTGTCATCTGTGCAACGTTTGATACACCATCTTCAACATCAAGATAAAGACCGCTGTTTACATTTTTTATCATATAAAGAACGTCTGTGTTGAGGTCATCAGTTGCAGGAGGTGTAGTAACTGCAGGACCTGACGGAGTCTGTGACGAACCTTTTCCGTTAAGTTTTACTGCCGGTCTTTCCGGAAGCGACTTGTCTGAGCCAAGATAAAAACTCTGATGTGGTGGCTGATTGTAGCAGTTCTGTTCTGTAGCCGCCTGAGTACGATACTGTACGTCATGTTCAAGTGTTGTAAGACGATAATCTGTTGTATAAGGTGTACAGAATACTCTTAAAGCATTATTATCGCTGGTTGCAAGAACAAGTTCCTCTCTCCAGTCACCAAAAAGATCTGCTGAAAGACAAGGTGTTGACTTAGTACCGTTACAGGACTGCACACCGCTCGGATTTAAAAGTACAGATATTTTATCCGGTCCATCATAAGCCGAGATCTTTGTACCGTCAAGTATTTCTCTTTCAAGATCGCCGTCCCAGTAAATAAGGAAGTTTTGTCCGGGTTTATTTGAAGCTATTGTTTTTCCTGTTCCGTCAAATATATCATTTGATGTAGCGCCCCAGAATTCACCGCCGGGATTTTCGGCATAAATATTTCCTGCGCAACAACGTCCGGTATCTTTTGTATGATCTTTATGGAAAACAATTTTTCCGTCTTTAGCATCTATAAGACTGACACCCCAGCCTGAGTTTTTATCTTCATGACACACAAAAACTTCAAGTCCCGATCTGTCCGGAAGAAGATCTCCGAGATGCATAGCATCACCATGTCCAAGATTTGTACACCAGAGTACTTTTCCGTTGTCATCAAGACAAGTAGCACCAAGAACTATTTCCTGTTTACCGTCTCCGTCCACATCGGCAGGCATACAGTTATGATTTCCGTCACCCCAGCCGGGTGCCGATGAATTTGTTCCTGTATCAAAAGCCCATCTCTTAACAAGCTTATCGTTTACCACATCATAAGCTACTGCTGTCATTCTTGTATAATATCCTCTTACAGAAACTGCACTCGGACGTTCTCCGTCAAGATAAGCTACTGTTCCTAAAAATCTGTCAACACGGTTTCCGTAATCATCGCCCCATGTTGATTTAAGTGAGTTTCCTCTAGGATATTCATAGTCTACAGTATCAAGAGCTTTACCTGTTTTACCATCAAAGAGTGTGTAATACTCAGGTCCTGAAAGAATATATCCTGAACTGTTTCTGTAGTCTTTGCTTGCATCACCTATCACCTTACCGGTTCCGTCAACCGTTCCGTCAGCTGTCTTACAAGTCATTTCAGCATATCCGTCACAATCAAAGTCTGCAACCAAGAACTGTGTATAGTGTGCTCCTGCACGTATATTTTTTCCGAGGTCTATTCTCCAGAGTTTCTGTCCTCCCAGTGTATAACAATCAATATACACATTTCCGGTATATCCACTCTGTGAGTTATCTTTGGCATTTGATGGATCCCATTTTACAAAGATCTCATACTGACCGTCTCCGTCTACGTCACCAAAAGAGCAATCATTTGGACTGTATGTGCAGTCATTTCCCTTCGGAACATCAAGTTTTATGTCAAAGTAATCGTTTCCAGACTGAATGTAACAGTCATCACTTGAAACGACAGAACCACCCTCTAATGTATCTACACGATATTTTGAAGACGCATTTCCGGATTTGTCAAGATAACAGGTTGCTTTTCCTGCCTCACTCGTGTAGATAAGGTTTCCGTCACGATAGAGATTAAATACCGCATTATCCGAATCACTTGCAAGATAACGCCAGCTAACAAGCATTCCTGAACCGGTTTTTACAGCTGATATACCTCTGTTGAGATATTCAACTATGTTTTTTCCTGTTCCGTATGCGGCCTCAATGTTGCTTTCGGTGTTCACTGCTCCGAAACTTCCGACTGATATAGCCAGTGAAAGTACAGCAACTACTGTTTTTTTAAACTTATTCACTTTAAACATTCCTTTCCTAAAATCTATGCAGACATTTTTTTACATAGATTTTTTTTATGTTTTAATCTAACTTTAACACCTACCACTTATAATTATAAATACTTTAGTCAAAATAATCAATTCTTAATTTTTATATAAATTTTAGATAACATCTTGTTATATTGCACAAACACACCAAACGCCTTGACAAAAAGTAATATCGTCAAGGCGTTCAGTGTTGGTTTAAGTTAGATTTAAGTGATTAAGTTTAAGAAGAAATTTTATTTCTACTTAACTGATTTTGAAAGAGGAATATTTAATTCCTTAATAGCATTTGCTACTATTTTAGCTACTGCATTAGCTCCTTCTTCACTGAAATGAGTCATGTCGTTAGAACCACTCACTACACCGTGGAGATGATAAAGCTTAGCTTTATTGTATCCTATAGAATTATAATGATTTACCATGAGAGTATTGAGGTCGATACATGGTATTTTATAATAAGCTGCAAGATCCTTCATTGCTTTGCAGTAACCTGTGTAAGAATTTACGAACTTTCCGCCTGAATAAGCTTTAAGTCCTATAACCGTTGTAACGAGTATCGGTGTACCACCTTTATCAATAGTACCTTCGATATACTTCTTCATGTAGTATTCAAAAGAACCTGTCTTGGCATTTGTAACCGAACCGCTTACCGGTGCGTATCTTTCAGCCTTGTTTGAAGCGGCATCGTTTATACCGAACTGAACAAGGAGATAGTCACCCTTCTTCATATCTTTGAGTATTGTATCAAGTCTGCCGTTATCATAGAAACTCTTTGAACTTCTGCCTGCTATAGCCTGATTTGATACTGAAACATTCTTGTTAAAATAGTTTCCGAGGTAATAACCCCAACCCTGCTGAGGAGCATAACTTGCTTTGTAGCTCTGAACTGTTGAGTCACCTGCTATATATATTACCGGATTATCTGACTGTGGATAACTTGGTGTCTGTTCCGGCTGATATATTTCAGCTATTGGCTCATCTGTAAGTTCAAGTGTTATATAGTCAATATTCGGACCACCCTCATCGGTGTTTGAAATTGCTTTGATCTTATTTGCACCTGCTTTAAGCGGAAGAACTATACCTCTTGTTTCCCACTTTGTCCATTCACCTGTTGTAAGGAATGGCTGTATCCAGTAATTTGTTGTATCACCGTTTACTTCGATCTTCATAGCTCTGTCGTTTGCACTTCCGTTTGCTACTCTGAAATCAACGAGATAGTTTCCATTATTTTGTACATTTACTGTCCACTCTATTGAGCTTCCCTTTTCATTATCAAGATTTACATATGCTTTGCTTTCATAACCTGCATTTGTATCTTCTGAAGCAGCCTTATTTAAAGTTGCATCAACTGCAGGATAAACATTAAGCTGTGGCTGTGAAGGTTGTGTCTGCACAGGCTGTGTCTGTGCCGGTTGTGTCTGTGCCGGCTGTGTCTGTACTGGCTGACTTGGTGTCTGTCCTCCGTTTACAAACTGACCTATACGTCCTACATTTTCTTTTGAAATGTACTGTTTAAATGTTGCAAGGTCTCCGATATCTACATAGCCATTTGCATCGAGATCTGCTGCTGTAAGTAATTCAGAACTAAGCTGTCTGTCACCTAAAAGATAAAGGCTGAACAATGTAAGGTCTGTAAGATCGATCTTATTATCCTTTGTAAAATCACCATACATAAGACCTGATGAAACTGAAGGTGCAGTTGTCACTACAGGCTGAGTTGGCTGTGTTGTTACTACAGGCTGCTGTGATGTAACCGGTTCAATAAACCAGTCCTGACACTTAGAACCATTTGCTTCCCACTGCTGTACATTTGCACCTGTATTTGTAGAACCGCTTTCAACTTCAACTACTGAAGCATCGCCTGAAACCTTTGTACGGATCTTGTATGAACCGTCAGCGTTCTTTGTGAACTTGAACTGCTGGTTATTACTTTCTTTCATATTGTACATTCCGACATTCTGTCCGTTTGTTGCCTTGTTTCCTGAAACATCAAGAACAACTGTATCGGAAAGTCCGGAATAGATGTAGTAGTAACCGTTTCCTGCTGACTTAAGTTTCCATACATTGTGCTTAGCTTCTCCGTTTTTGGTCCACTGCTGTACATTTGCACCACTTTGGGCATTCTGCTCAGCTACTTCCATATAAAGTCCGCTGTTTACGTTCTTAAAAGTATATGTAGCACTTTCATCAAAAACTTCAGCTGTAAGTGAACTTGAAGGTCCCTGTGTAGTAACAGGTGCCTGTGTTGTTACAACCGGAGCCTGTGTTGTAGCAGGAGGATTTGCTGTACCGCCTGTTGCCTTGAAATCATGAAGCTTTGCTACAAGTTCAGCAAGTTTCTTGGCACCCTTCATACTCTGATGGAGGTCATCATTACCGCCACCATTTTTGATAGCGTAGTAGTCAGCCATTTTTGCATATCCTACACCTACGCCAAAATCCTGCCATGCTTTGAACAGATTCATAACTTCTACATTCTGTTCTTTACCAACCTGATCAAGCTGTCCTGCAAACCAACGGCTGTTGAGAAGAGGTTTTTTCTGTAAGTCACTGCGACGTCCCTGCTGTTTAACAAGGATAACCTCAATGCCCTTGGCTTTAGATTTCTTTACCATATCGGTAACTGTCTTGTAATATTCATCTTTATCAGAATAGTTTGTATCGTTGATACCGATCGAGATAATATATACGTCACCTTTTTTACCGTAATACTCAATAGCTTTGAACTGACCTGCGTTCACGAAGCCTTTTGCGTACTGACCTGAGGCAGCCATATTTCTTACCTGCCAGTAATCTTCATCGATATAATCTTCAAGGAACTGACCCCAACCATGCTGTGAACTGTCTGATGAATTATAGTAGTTACAAACTGTAGAGTCACCACATATCCATATTGTCGGATCAGTTTGTCCTGTTGTATTTACCTGCGTAATTTCAACTGCTGAGATTGAATATGCTGTACCTGATTTTCCGGCACACGCCTGAATCTCAAGACTACCATCGGTAACAGGTATCTGTATTGTTTCTACAGCATTGTTACCTGTCAGGTTTATCATCTGAAGCATACCTTCCATCTTGATAGATGTACGTGATACATTTCCTGTTACAACTTTTACATTGTAAGCACCCTTTGGCAAATCAACCTTGAATACATTGTTGGCTGCCGCATTGTTGAACTGAACCGCATCAGAATAAGCACCTGAACCTTTTGCTGAAACGTTTGATACATTTCCTGTGCTTACAAATCCATATCCTTTTGAAGCACTGTACGCATCTTTAGCTGAAACACCGGTATAACCGTTTGCTGTTCCGCCACCGCCGAAGTCAAATTTGTAATTACTCGCAGCTGCATAAACTGTACTTGTGTTATCCACTATACTGTTTTTCATCATGGGCATTGATGAAGAAGCGGCAACGAGAAGCGCTGTAAGCATTGATACAGCATTTTTCAATACTTTATTCATAAAAACTTCCCTTCTATTATTTATATTAAGAACTATGTTCTTTTAATACACTTTCATCTTCTAAACGACCCAATTATGAAATATCCACCACACTTTACAGTGGATATTTCATTAATCAAATCGTCATGTATGTGAATTGTTATTAAGAAAGAAATATCAATGAAATACAAAACTATATAAATATTAACATTACTTGATTATTTACTATAAACATCAATATAAATATATTTTTTAATATTTTATATTTGTATTTATCACTCTTTACAAATATATTATATAATAAATAGTATTCTATATCCATGAGTAATTTGAATATTTTAATGATGTTTTTGATTTATTTGATTTTATTCAATTATTTCGTGCTTTACAGCATACAACACATTGAATTTATGAACTATTTGAATATTTCCATGATGTATTCAAATCTATTTAATCATTTTTTTCCTAATACAACGTTATCTTTGGAAATATATTGTTTAAGGTGTGCAAGGTCTGCTATATCTACAGCACCATCTGCATTCACATCTGCAGCTTTAAGCTGTACATCATTAAATTTTGTATCTCCAAGAAGATGCAGGCTTAAAAGTGTCAGATCTGTAAGATCTACGCTGTTGCTGCTGTCAAGATCTCCGTATACAATACCTGTCTGATTATTTGCAGTAGTTGATGTTACAGATGTTACCGGTGGTACTACAGATGACTGCGGTGTTGCAGATGTTACCGGCGGTGCTGCAGTTGTAACTGTTGTTGTAACAACTGTTCCCTGAGGAGTAACTATACTTCCGTCAGTATTTTCTACATACCAGTTCTGACAACTTGCATTGTTTACTTCCCACTGCTGTACATTTGCACCCTGCTCTTTACTGCCATCTGCTACTTCTACGCATGATTTATCGCCTGATATCTTTGTAAGTATCTTAAATGTACCGTCACTGTTAGGAACAAACTTGAACTTCTGGTTTTCGCCTTCCTTCATTGTGTATATTTCAACATTTGTACCGTTTTCTGTTTTCTTTGCACTTACATCAAGTGTATATGACTTGTCACCAACCTGTGAAACTACATAGTAATATCCGTCACCTGCTGATTTGAGCTGCCATGAAACTGCATCACGGTCACCGCCTGTCCACTGCTGAACATTTGCTGAATTTGCAGCCTCACCGTTTACTACATCAAGATAAAGTCCGCTGTTTGCATTTTTGATTCTGTATGTAACACCTTCTCTGAGACCCGATGTGTCAGGTGTTCCCTGTGTTGAAACTGTTGTCTGTACAGGTGTGGAAACTGTAGTAACAGGAGGTTCTGTAACCTGTGGTTCTGAAGGTTGATTATTACCGGAACTTCCGTTTACTGTTACAGCCGGTCTTGAAGGAAGCTTTTCATCTGAACCAAGATAGAAGCTTGGATGTGCAGGCTGATTATAACAGTTCTGTTCTCCTGCTGCCTGTGTACGATACTGTACATCATGCATAAGTGTAGTAAGACGTACATCTGTATCATATGTTGTGGAATACACTCTTAAATATTTGCTGTCGCTTGTTCTGAGCAAGAGTTCTTCACGC
Organism: Ruminococcus sp.; assembly: GCA_015066745.1. Taxonomy (GTDB): domain Bacteria; phylum Bacillota; class Clostridia; order Oscillospirales; family Ruminococcaceae; genus HUN007. Next base: position 14,516 of record SVNW01000048.1, read on the forward strand.
CAGTCACCAAAAATATCTGCTGCAAGACACGGACTGGACTTTGAGCTGTTATTTGAAGCACAGCCGTCAGCTGTAAGAAGTCTGTTTATTTTGCTGGAGCTTACATATTTGTCGATCTTTGTGCCGTCAAGAATTTCTCTTTCGAGATCTCCGTCCCAGTAGATCATAAAGTTCTGAGCTGGCTTGTTTGTAGCTATTGTTTTACCGTTTGCATCAAATATGTCATTTCCTGTAGCTCCCCAGAATTCAGCACCAGGATTGCTTGCAAGTATATTTCCGCAACAAGCTCTTCCTGTGTCTTTGGTATGATCTTTATGGAATATATTTTTACCGGTCTTAGCATCTATAAGAGATACGCCCCAAGGTTCGTTTTCATGACACATCCAGAGTTCAAGACCTGCTCTGTCAGGAAGAAAATCACCAAGGTGCATTGCATCACCATGTCCCTGATTGTTACACCAGAGGAGTTTTCCGTTGTCATCGATAGCTGTTGAGCCAAGTACAAGTTCCTGTTTACCGTCATTATCAACGTCAGCAGGCATACAGTTATGATTTCCGTTGTGATAACCCTTCTTCGGATCATTTCCTGAATCATATTTCCAGCGTACAACGAGCTTTTTGTCAACTACGTCATATGCAACAGCTGTCATTCTTGTATAATAGCCTCTTACTGAAACAGCACTTGGCTTTACACCGTCACAATAAACTACAGCACCTAAAAATCTGTCAACACGATTTCCGTAATTATCACCCCAGTCGCTTACCTTGCCTCTTGGAAAACCGTATTCAACTGTATCAAGTGCCTTACCTGTAGCACCGTCAAAAAGTGTGTAATATTCAGGACCCGAAAGAATATATCCTTTGCTATTTCTGTAATCTTTACTGCCATCACCTATTACTTTACCTGTACCGTCAACTGTACCGTCAGCAGTCTTACAAGTCATCTCAGCCTTTCCGTCACAGTCAAAATCGGCAACAAGAAACTGTGTATAATGTGCACCTGCACGAATATTTTTACCGAGATCCACTCTCCACAGACGTTTACCTTCAAGTGTATAACAATCAATAAAAACGTTTCCCGTAACACCTTCCTGTGAGTTATCCTTGGAGTTTGAAGGATCCCACTTCAAAAAGATCTCATACTGTCCGTCACCGTCTACGTCACCGACTGCGCAGTCATTTGCACTGTATGTACAACCCGAAGCTGTCGGAACACTAAGCGGTATATCAAAATAACTTTTATTTGTTATGAAGTTACAGTTTTCGGAAGATATGACTTTGCCACCGGAAACGTAATCCACTCTATATTTAGAATTACTACTGCCACTACCGTCAAGATAACAGGTAGCATCACCGGATTTACTTGTATAAACAAGCTTGTCATCACGATACAGATTAAATTCTGCAGTATCACTGTCATTGGCAAGATATCTCCAGCTTACAAGCATTCCTTTTCCTGTATTTACAGCTGTAATACCTCTGTCAAGATTTTCAACAATGCTTGATCCTGTTGCTGCTTTGACTGATATCTCATTGTTTGTAACAGACATACCGGATACTGTTGAAGAAACTAATGCCAATGCTGACACAAAAGTCATAACCTTCTTAAAATTTTTTTTCATTTTAAATCAACCTCTTTCTAAACTTAAACCATTATTTTGTACAAATCGCACTTATAATCCTGTTTTTTTCGCTCGTTTCTATATACTATTATAAATAATATATAAAAAATAATCAATATATTATTTTACTTTTTTATATCAGATTTTATTATATACTAAAACGCATATGTATTATTCTATTAAATCTATGAGATTATTCTACATATTTATATGTACAAAACAACTTTATAATATTGAAAAAACATCACAATAATGTTAAAATATTAATAGAGAAAGCATTAATACAAGGTGGTGACCTGATTGAAAAAAAGACTTACTATCGGTGTAATAGCAATTGAGTGTTATTCAAAATATCAGGCCGAACTTTACAAAGGTATAATAGCACAGGCTTTTAAAGCATCATGCAATGTAATATTTATCTCTGCTCTTCACCGATATCCACATATATATAATGAACATACTGTATATGATAAAAAAATCTATGACCTCATTCTTGCTGATAAATTTGATGGATTTATATACGACAGAGAAGCTTTTTATCATAAAGAATTGACATCATATATTGATAAATTATGCCAGAAAATAAAAAAACCGATCATAGTTCTTGAAAACAACAATAACAATACTAATTTTAAGACTTTAAAACTCGATGAACATGAGGCATTTGAAAAAATCACTGATCATATGATCGAACATCATAACTGCAAAAAAATCTATTTTCTTACCGGACCAAAAGATCAGGAAATCTCTATAAAAAGACTCAACGGATATATAAGTTCTATGAAAAAACATAATCTGTACATTGATGATTCTTACTGTATTTACGGAGATTTTTATAAAGATGCTGCTGTAAATCTTGCTCGTCAGATCGCTGATAATCAGATCTCAAAGCCTGATGCAATACTGTGTGCAAATGACCATTCAGCTGCATTTTTATGTTCAGAGCTTATACACCAAGGCATAAAAGTTCCGGAAGATATTGCAGTAACAGGTTATGACGGATATGAAAACAATCTTTGTCAGGAAGTCGAAATCACTACATACAAACGTGAAAACTTCCGCTACGGAGCAGAAGCATTCAGACAAATTTACAGAATGATAACCGGAAGTCCATGTGGTAGTATCCCCTATAAACGAGATAATCTGATAATAAGAAAAAGCTGTGGCTGTATAACACCTACACAACTCACACCAAAAGAAAAACGTCAGAACACTGTTGATAAAAATTTTGAAAACAAACTTCTGTACAGCGATATGCTTACAGATGTCTGTGACAGTAATTCTATCGAAGAACTTATGCTGAACATAGGCTTATATGCATATATGATAAATAATGTTCATAATGTACTGATATGTCTTAGCGAAGACTATGAAAATGCATTAAAGGGTGACTTGCAACCTGAACTTACTCTTGATAATACTAAAAATATGAAAGTTTTTTTAGACAGAACTTTTACTTTGATCAGAGAATGTGATGATAAACCATTTTCGGTAAATGACATACTTCCTGATAAATATACCGATCTCAGATTTCCGATAGCATACTATATAACACCACTGCATTTTAATAAAAATTATTTTGGTTATGCAGCACTTTCTTTTGGTAAAAACCCTGAATCATTTAAAAGAAATTATCTGCACTGGATAAGATATATAAATGTATCTTTGCAAAAACTTATGGAAATGAAAATCATGCAAAATAAGCTCAACAAGGTTTTTGACCCTGACAATGACTTTGGCAGACAAAATCCGCATATCAAAAAACTAAGTGCTTTAAGACAGAGAATGATCGACAATCCCGAATACGAATGGAAAGTTGAGGATATGGCAGGCGAACTTTTTTTAAGCAGAAGCTATCTTCAAAAACTCTATAAAGACTGCTTTGGCAAAGGTATCATCGAAGAGCTTATAGATTTCAGAATAGAAAAATCCGTAAACCTGCTTAAAAATACCGATAAAAGTATAAATGACATAGCTACAGAATGCGGATATACTTCTTACAGTTACTTTTCAAAACAATTCAAGTCAATAAAAAGTATATCACCTGCAGAATACAGAAAAAAACTAATTATGTAACCATTAAAAATTTACTGATTATTTTTATAGAAGGAGGGAATCAGATTGAAAAAAAGACTTACTATCGGAGTAATAACGGTTGAATGTTATTCCAAATATGAAACAGAACTGTACAAAGGTATCATATCACAAGCTTTTAAAGCTTCCTGCAACGTAATATTTATTACTTCACTTCACCGCTATCTGTATCCTTCAACAGAACATACATTTCAGGAAAAGAAAATCTATGACATTATTTTAGCCGATAAATTTGATGGTTTTATTTATGACAGAGAAGCTTTCTATCATGATGAAGTGATCACATATATTGATAAACTATGTGAAAAATCAAAAAAACCTGTTCTCGTTCTCGGAACTAACAAAAATAAATTTTTTGAAAATATCTATCTTGATGAACACGATGCTTTTGAAAGAATCACTGATCATATGATTGAAAAACATGGGTATAAAAAAATATATTGCCTTACAGGTCCGAAAGAAAATATTGCATCAGCAGAAAGACTTAACGGATATATGAGTTCTATGAAAAAGCATGGTCTGCACTTTGATGATTCTTACTACTTCTACGGCGATTTTTTTAAAGATGCCGCTGTAGAACTTGCATATAAAATAACAGAACAAAAAATTCCCAGGCCTGATGCTATAGTATGTGCAAACGACCACTCTGCTGCTTTTTTATGTTCGGAACTTATACATAAAGGAATACGTGTACCCGAAGATATTGCCATAACAGGTTACGATGGTTTTGAAAAAAATCTTTGCCGTGAAGTTGAGATAACAACTTACAGACGTGAAAATTTCCGCTATGGTGCCGAAGCTTTTCGCCATATTTACAGAACACTTACCGGAAATATATGCAGTCATATCCCAAACAAACGTAATAATCTTATTATCGGAAACAGTTGCGGTTGTACTGATATATCAAAGCCTGATTCAGCTCAGAGACATTCTATGACCGTATCTGAAACTCTTGAAACCAAACATCTTTACAGCGATATGCCGATAGAAGTATGTGACAGTGAATCACTTGAAGAATTGATGCTGAATATCGGTATGCACGCCTATCTTATCAATAAAGTCCATAACATACTTATATGCCTTTCGGAAGATTTTGAAAAAATTTTAAAAGAAGATACTCAGAGAGAACTTACTCTCAATAATTCAACAAACATGAAAATTTTTCTTGACAGATCATATAACAAAATAAAAGAATCTACCAAGACTACTTTTAAGTTAAATGATATTCTGCCTGATGAATTTATAAATCAAAAGTTTCCTGTATCATATTATCTTACTCCTCTGCATTTTAACAAAAATCACTTTGGTTATGCGGCACTTTCTTTTGGGAAACGGCCTGAATCATTTGAAAAACTGTATTTGCACTGGATAAGATATGTAAATATATCTTTGCACAAACTTATGGAAACGACTATACTAAAAAATATGATAAATAAACTGTCATCTCCTGAGCAAAAAACAATAAGACAAAATCCGCATATAAAGAAACTCGAAATATTAAGGCAAAAAATGCTCAATAATCCCGAATATGAATGGAAAATCGAAGACATAGCCTCAGATCTCTTCCTGAGCCGAAGTTATCTGCAAAAGTTATACAAAGACTGTTTTTACAAGGGTATTATTGAAGACCTGATAGATTTTCGTGTAGAAAAGGCTTCAGATATGCTGATAAATACTGATAAAACAATAAATGACATTGCTCTTGAATGCGGTTATACTTCATACAGCTATTTTTCAAAACAGTTTAAAACAATTAAAAATATTTCACCTGCAGAATACAGAAAAAACAATTCAAAAAAAATTTCAGCCCCATAAAATATGGAGCTGAAATTTTTTATCCCAATATTACATTATCGTGTGAAACATATTGTTTAAAATGTGCAAGATCGGCGATATCAACTTTGCTATCAGCATTTACGTCAGCTGCTTTTAGCTTAGTATCTACAAGCACCTTGTCACCCAGAAAATGAAGACTTAAAAGAGTCAGGTCTGTAAGATCCGCTATTTTGTCATCATTGAGGTCGCCGTACATAAACGTCGGCTCGGTTATTGCAGTTACCGTAGTTGTAACGGTTGTTTGTGTTGTTGGTGGTGTTGTTATTTGTGTTGTTGTCTGTGTTACCTGAGGTTCTTTTACAAGTATTGCTTTCCACAACTGGCAATCTCCGCCCCAGTACTCCCATTGATTTATGACTCCGCCATACTCAGTTGACCAGTCATATACATCAAGGGCAGATTTATTTTTGGAACATTTACTTGTAATTCCATAATACCCTGTTCCGTCTTCTTCAAATCTGAAAAGCTGATTGTCGGCACCTGTATATTTACTTAAAACAATAGCAGAACCATTTGAACTGTCGTTTGATTTTACAGTAAGAACAAGTTCTTCATTTATAACAGATGCTATCTTGTAGTATCCGTCTGAAACTTCGGTTACTTTCCACTGTTGTGCAGTAGCGCCATTCGTTCCCCACTGCTGTATACCGATTCCTTCCTGAGCTTTTCCGTCAGGTATATCAAGTACCAGTGAACTGAACTTACACTCAAATGTATAGGTAGCATTATTAAGTATAGGAGTTGCCTCTATAACTTCGGCATCTTTTGTCTTACTTCCCCATATAACTATATTATTATTTCCTGTTGCCGCAAAAGTCATGACCTGTTTTCCGCTCTTGCTTTCATCGTGCATCTTCAGAAAATATCCGCTGTATTCTATACCATCTATATTTATAGTACAATATGGTGACTCTGATTTTGCAGACCATGTACCTGTTACGTCCCCGCTTATTTTGCCGTTTATACCTAATGTAATTTCCTTTGAAGCTATCGGTGTGGTTCCGTTATCAGTTCCATGCCATACAAACTCATATGTACCTGCCATATCATTTTTAGAATATCCGCTCTGACTTATTTCATCACCGCTGTATTCGTAAGGTGCAGCTATCGGCCAGCCTTGTTCGTTGTAATAAAGCTGATGAACCCTTACTTCATGATATTCTGTATTGTCATCAAATCTTGCGTGATAAATAAGATATGACTTTCCGTCATCATCTCTGAAAAATGAACAGTGTCCGCAAGCCATATACGCTGTTTCGTTACAACTGAACTTGTAGTTGCCCATTACCTTTGTTCCGACATATTCATTTGTACGGTCGCTCTTTCCAAAACAAGCACTTCTTCCTGTACTGTCAACAAAAGGTCCGTCAGGTGACTTTGAACGGAATACACGCATATTGTAACCGCCTTCTGATAAAAGTCCGCCATATGTTACATACAGATAATAGTAACCCGTATCTTTATTGTATTCAATAAACGGACCTTCACCCGAAAGATATCTGCCTCCTGATATATTTGTCCCAAAATAGCTGTCTACCATTCTTCCGTCAGATGTAGTGCCTGATTTCGGATGTATAAGACTTCCTGTCTTTTTATCGACCTGAAGTGTAAAAATACCGCCTGACCATGAACCATAGCACATCCAGAGATTTCCGTCAGTATCTGTATAAAGAGTCGGGTCTATGGCATTTGGAAAATCAAAATTGTTATACTCTCCCTTGTCTGTAAACCAGTTGTTATTAAAAGATATTTCTCCGTTTTTTTCCAGTTCGTCAATATTTGTACTTGTATACTTTATATTTATATCTCTGGTTGAACTGTCTCCTGTAGAAATACCTACTTTTTTATCACCTTTTGTAAATCCTGAATAAATAACATTTTCTTTAAAAATATACGGACCCTCGATATTTTTTGAAACTGCAAGTCCTATGACGCTTCGCATATATGTTGAGCTTGCACTGTAGTACATCATATATGCACCTTTGCTTCCGTCATCATTTACATAATCATCATTCCAGTAAACATCAGGTGCCCATATAGCATAACCGCCCTTGCAGTCCTGCATATCCTCTCCTGCCCAGTCAAATGACTTTTTAAGATTTTCGTGAGCGTTTCCAAAAAGAAGATTTGAAGATGTCATATCCTGATATTCACGGCTTACAAGTGATTTCCAGCTTTGAAGATCTGATGATTTGGCTGCCGCCACATGAGAACCGAATATATAGTACATTCCGTTTTTATCCTTTATAACAGACGGATCATGTACCGAAACACGTGATTTTTGTGCAACATACTCTGAAGTAACAGCGTTTATATCACGCTTAGCGTAAGACAAACAAGAATATGATGCAATCAAAAGCGATAATACCGATGCAATTATTTTCTTTACTTTCATACATTCTCTACTCCTGACATATATAATTTAATTTTACAAATACATTATATATCACATATCAAAAATAATCAATTACATATAATCTTATTTTCAAAGTATTTTAGTAACAAAAATAGTGAAAGCCGAATTTATTTTGACTTTCACTATTTTTTTAATATCACAATATTTTAAATCAGAGATCGCCATGGAAATTTTGTAGTTCATAAAAATATTTGTCATAAAGCCGATAAATATTATGATTTTTCGTCAATAAATTTTATTTAAATAGTAGCTATTTTCAAGTGTTTATATAATAATACATTTCGAAGGCGGTGAAACTTGAAATTTACCATTACATTAAAATGAATACACAATTATGAACAAACCAAATCGAGTAAAAGATACAGCTTTATTTCATGACTGACTGCTGATTTATTCTTCCTGCAAAAATCTTTTTATCTGAGAAACCAATTTTTCGCTTATTTCTTCCGAAGAATACTTTTGTGATATATAATCAGTAAAACACTCATTTATAAAATAAGTAATATTATTATCAGGCATTCTGTAAGTATTTGCACATGATAAAATATCACTGATGGCGTTTAAATGTTCATCGCTTAAAATACTCTCTGATTTTTTTATTTCCTGTTCTCGACTGATCTCTGCTTTTTGGAAATATGCAGATTTTTTAACCGGAAATCCATTATTTCCCGTGGCAATATCATTCTGATAATCATCAAGAAGTATTGTTTTTATTATTTTCCATGCTTCTTCTTTATTATGAGAATTACCGGAAATAAGCATTTTATCTGAAATAGACGCCTGACAATTGTCAGCACCTGCAGAAAATACAATCAGATTATCAGGATTATACCAATGAGAAAAATCATAAATATTGAAAACACTCAACTGATAATCTTCATTATCAGTTAAATCTGAATTTATAATTTCCTCATTATTATCATAATATAACTTTGCTAACTCCAATAAATCTGAAACAACTTTTTTATCTGCATCAAAAGTATCTTCACTGTAATTTATATTATTTTCAATATAATTTCCTAATATATCCTTAAGAATCATATTATATGTCACAGTGTACGATACGGGAGCAAATGTTGTCAGCCCATAATTTCTGGAAAGTTCAAGCAAATATTCCATACTGACGTTATTAAAATCTATTTTCGTTTTTTCAGAATACATAACCGTAAGCTCTGCCGATGAACCTATATGATAAATACCGTCCGGACAGCTTTCAAGTTTAAAGAGATTCCAATAATAATCATCTGATTTTAAATCTTTATCATTTAAAATATAATTATCCAGTTTTTCGACATAACCCTTGGAAACATATCTTGCAAAATTAAATCCGCTTTGATAATCATATGTAATTATATCCGGTTCATATCCTTTTCCAAGAGCCTCATTAAATGCATTCTGATTCTTATAATTAGTTATCTTTACAGCATAATCATCATTTGATTTATCATACTTTCTGAACAACGTTCTCAGATTATGATTTTGAACCCCTATTTCTGCTACATTTATCAAACGGCTTTCTGTTTTTTCAGCATCACTTCTCTGAACAATACATAAAGCACTTTTTCCGGAAATATAGTCATTTCCCCAAAATACAATTTCATCATTGCTTAAAACCGCACAATTATCTATACTGCAACTGAGCACCTGCTGCTCCATATCAAATATTTCCTGTGCAGACTGTGTATCTATACTATACAAATATATCCCATTATTATCTCTGAAAACCATACCATCACTATAAACCGAATAACATGGATTCAAATAATTATATGTCATGTACTCATTAAGTTCTTTTTCAGAAATAGCTCCGTCCTTATATATATAAATTCGGTTTCCATCATAACTGTTGGCATAAATATTCACACCATCTGCATTATTGATATACATGCAATATATAGAGATTATATTTTTTAAGTGACTTTCATTCAACTGATTTCCGTCAGGATCATATTCAATAAGTTTAAACTCTCCATCATTTACTAAAACAAAAATATTTCCGGATTTATCACAACAGAAATCCATTATTTCAGCACTTTCCGGAAAATCAAGACTTATTTCACCTTTAATCTGCCCATATTCATCACTTACCTGAATCCGATATACATCATCTTCATCTAGCAAAGCATAAATACTATCATTCTTTGACACACAAATATCTTTAATTATTTCCATATCATATTCCGCTATGGTTTCATATGAATTTTCCTGAATTTTATATATTGATATTTCAGCCTCATTTTCATCTCTGTACATAACCATACAGTTATCATAAAAGTCATAAAGCAAAAACCAGTCATTATAATCACAGTATATTATATCGGTCGTTTCTTCTGAACTTCTGTAACCAATAATATTTTCTTCAGATTCAAGATAAAAAACGTAATCATTTTCACCCGGAGTGATATAATTTTCAGCACCATCAATATCATACATATCTGTAACTTTTTTAGACTCCAGATCATAAACGTTCACGTATGTCATATCTGCTTCGTTGTCACAATACTGAAAAAGTAATCTGTTATCGGAAATACTGTATAATGCAATAGGTACGTATCCGGAATCTACAGTAATTTCCGAAGTAAAATATTCATAAAAATCATTAACATAAGAAAAACGTACAAATCCTATTTCCTGCGTTTCAAATGACATGCACAAAGCATTCATATATCCGTCTGTTTCAGAAAAAGAAACAACCGCACTTCCGGGCATACCGACTTTTTCACCAACATCAAAATTCTGTTCTTTGAGTTCTAAATTTTCGTCATATATATTTATAAAATACTTCGGAATTTCTTCATCATAATATGGACTATAAATCAAAACAACATTCCCATTATCATAGGATACTTCCATATAATTTGATAAAATATCAAGCTCCTTATTTTTGATAATTTGACCTGTTTCTTTACTTACTACCAAAATCTGATTTGTAGTTTCATGCACTTCACTACTTTTACAGGAACAGCAAAAATACAGATATTCTTCACCACAGCATACATCATATATATATGAACATTCTATTCCGGTATCTATTTCTTCATTTTCCATACCACCGACTCTTAATTTTATAGTTCTTTGAGTTTCATCTCTAATAGTTTTTAAATATATATTATTATCACTTAGAAAAACATCTTCTATCTCTAGATTTTCATCATCAAACTCTATTTCATTTTCCCTGAATGTCATAGGTTGCAAAACAGAATCAACTTTATATTCTTCACTCTCTGATCTGCGTGAAACGCTTTTATCTTTAGAATTACATGATGTCATAATCAAACAAATCAGTATAAAAGATAATAGTTTTTTCATTTTATAATCTCCTCTCAAAATCGGGCGACTTTGCAGTTTTAGTAAAATATACAGCTGTAATAATGAATATACCAACATCAAAAAACAATAGCAATACAATATACAATAAATTTTCTTTATACGGAATATTATCGTACATCAAATATTTTTCCAAAATTTTTTTTGATATTGTATTACTTAAAGGAATAGCTAAACCAAAACCTGTCAAAGAAGGAGTTAAAGTAATTGCCAACATATCTAGCATCAATAAAATTCGTATTTCTCTGCATTTATATCCAAATACCATATACGCATTATATTCCGATTTTTCATTAAAAAGTTTTTTTAAAAAGATAAAGAAAATTGCAAGGCTCAACGAAATAATAAATAGTTTATTTGTTATGTTAATAAAATTTATAATATGATTATTGAAAACAGCCGGACTACCATTTTCTTCATCATAAAAGACACCACTATAATCCATCGTCTTTAAAAAAGACAAAATTTGGTGTGCATCTCGCACTGTTTCTGCTGTTATTGTACACTTATCATTTTCACAGGATATTTCCGAAATTTTAAATTTATATTCCTCTGCGTATTGTAATACAACATCTTCATTACAATTATAAATAACTATTTTAGATGCATTTTTTTCTATCTCATTTTTAGTTTTTACCAAGTTTGTCTGAACAAAATTCAGTACATTACCACAGAAAACAAAAAGAAAAACCAAAATAAATATACTTGCATTTAACTTTATGTTTCTTTTAAGTCTGATTGTTGTCAGATACAGATATTTTTTTGAGTTCATTTTTTCCTCTTTTTATCACTAATCTTGCTTATAGTATATTTTCCTGTCATAACATAATATTTATAATAAACCCATATTATCTTACCGATAAAGAGTATCAGGCAAACAAAAATCGCTAATGGTGTTATACCTACCACTAATCCTCCCATATGTTCACTACTATAAAAAATAAAATTGATTTTGTTCAACAAGACTATAGAAATGGGTATAGATATCCAAAACGATAAAAACTGCAATATAAAATATTTTGCTGAAACTATTTTACAAATTTCTTTTTTCCTATATCCACAGATATTCAAAACATTATGTATAAATCTATCTTTCTTTGTTTCTATCTTAAACAAAACACCTGAAACAATAAAATGAAAAATAAATATACCCACTATAATAATATATCCCACTATACAAAACAACTTCACCCTTTCATAAATATCAGTTACAACCATATAATCCAAACTATTTTCTTCTGCGATTTGTTTTAGTTTGTTGTAATTTTCAACTGTATCTGACAAAACCCATATTGTTTCATAAGTATATCCAGATTTATCTTTTATATCTGATGCATGAAGAATTTTTGACATTTTCTCTGAAATATAGCCAACATATGATTCTTCAAAATACAACGCACTATCATATACGCCTACTACTTCGAAATCAATTATAGTCTGACCTATATCTTTTCTACCACTTACTATTTTATTTTCAACTTCATCATATATGGTATTGTAATCAAAATTTTCTTTGGAACATTTAATACTTGTGCCGATAAGATTTTTCGCTTCTATTATATCGTATTCTTCTGTATAATTATTATATAACAGCATTTTTTCAGGTAATAATATTTCATCATTATTATCAAAATTTATTTGTCTTCCATAAATTACTTCCGGAACATTTTTTTCATTACATGCTTTCAAATCTATATCATAATTTCCTTTATCATCAACAAAAGACATATGCATACAATACTCATTTTGATTAATTACCATTTCAACATATTCATACCCGGAAAACAGTGAAACTATATCTTTCTCATCACTCTCATCATTTTCATAGACCATCATTGTCCTGAAATTTCTGTTATATCTTTGTGACGCCTCAGAGTAATTTTCAAAAAAACCTAAAACCCCGACAGAAACCAATAGCATATTAAATATTATCACATATAGTATAATGTTTAATATACTATTGAATTTATTTTTCAGAATATTTCTTTTAATTATAAACCAGACTTTATCAAAACTCATAATATTATTTCACCTTTTTTGTAACGTAAAACTTCATCAGCGTATTCCTCTGCTTTATCGCTATGACTTACACATATCGCACACTTTCCTGAAAGTGTATACTGCTTAAATAATTCAAAAATCTTTCTTTCATTTTCTTCATCGAGGTTTCCTGTTGGTTCATCTGCAATTATACACTCAGGATTATTAGCCATAGCTCTCGCTATTGCAACTCTCTGCTGTTCTCCTCCGGATAATTGTTTTATAAAGTGATTTCTTCTATCATACACACCTACTTTCTCCAGTAAATCACATGCTGATTTTTCAGCTTCTTTTATATCTTTATTTAATAAAATTGGTATCATCACATTTTCCAATGCGGTAAACTCCGGAATAAGCAAACCCGATTGAGGCATAAATCCTATCTTTTTCTTACGATATTCTGATACCTTATCTCCGTTCAATTTTGTTATATCATTCTCACACCAAATAATCTCCCCCTCATCAACTTTTTCCAGCAATCCTAAAACATGAAGAAATGTACTTTTTCCAGCACCAGATGCACCTTTTATTACATAAAACTTCGACATTTTAAAAGATATACTGATATTATTTATCGGAATAATATCATCACTATATCTTTTATACACATTTTTTAAAATCAAAAAATCTTTACTCATGATACACCTCAATAAAACTACAAAGGCATCCGATAAAAACTCGAATACCTTTGAGTTGATTTCCTAATACTACAAATAATAAGGATTTCTATTCACAATCATACAATGTTACACTATTACTCTTCAGACTACTATAATTAGCCTTGAACTTTACTGCACGCTTTCGTTCATCTTTCTTACTTGATTCATCAAAAAAATAAGTAACAGTTGTACATCCTTCACTTAGCGTTTTGGATTGTGATTGAGTAGCAGTAAATCCGAAAATGTCCTTTTTCCCAACAGATATTACAAACTTATCTGAAGTTGTATCTTTACCACCTATTTTGGCATTAGCTACATCAACGCCAATAGTTTTTTCTTCATAAACCCTTTTAGCACCTACTACACTCTTTTGACTATCAATCTCAACACTTGTGTAATATTTATTTGATGCTGCATACGTTGTTGCCCCCAATGATGCTGATACAACAGCTACTGAAAGCATACTCAAAAGCATTCTTTTCACATTCATCTTCATTTTTGTTATTCCTCCAAAAAATAATTATCTCAAACTTCGCAGTTAGAAACTGCGTGTGCATCTTGAAAATTCAATAGATAGAGATAAAAAAATATAGTATGTAGTCTCCAAAAATGTTATAATAATATTACCACATATTAATCATAAAATCACAA
>SVNW01000049.1 GCA_015066745.1 Ruminococcus sp.
TTCTGACCTTCGATGATAGCTTTACCCTGTTCAGTAAGGCTTGTACCTTCCCAGTCATTTACCATGTCAAGATATTCAACGCCACCGCTGTTACCTTTCCATGACCAGCTGAGATAACCTGTATTTGTCTGGGTACAATAATCAAGAATTGACTGATAAGCAACGTTACCGTCAGAGTGGTTGATTCCAAATTCGCCAACGATAAGGCAAAGACCCTGAGCGTTTACACCGTCAATAACTGATTTTACCTTGGAATCGCTTCCGCCGGCATATCCGTACATATGAACAGAGAACATTGTGTTTGCAAGTTTATCGGAAGCAAAAACTTCTTTACCTTTTTGTTCGATTGCTTCAGCATACTGACCCCAGCCAGCAGCGTCAACCATAATAGTATTGCGGATACCAGCATCTCTTAACTGAGGTATAACTTTAGTATAACCATTTTTCCAGACATCGCTGTCCCATGTACCAACCCATTCATTTGCGATGTTAAGAATTACAGTATCTTCATGACCTACGAGTGCATTTTTTACTTTAAGCCAGTAATTTGTTACTGTCTGAAGATCGTCGATACTGTCAGAACCTGTAGCGTCATGAACTTCGAGAACAGCAATAAGTTTATTCTGTTCACAGAGTTTAATGATATCACTAAGTTCAGATTCGGAGCAAAACGGATTGTTTTGTTTTGCTCCGCCACAGCCAAGAACAATACGGACAGTATTTGCACCTGTAGCAGCAATTGCTTTGAGAGCAGTTTCTTCTTTACCTTTGTACCATACATATGCATGGTTTGTACCTCTCATTACGAAAGGATTACCGTTTGCGTCGTACAGTGTTGTTCCTTTAACGGAAAAACCACTCGAAGCGGCACTTGAAGTTTCTGTAGTTATATTTGTTCCGGGTACAAAAAGTACAGTCAGAAGCATAGCAAAAACAGTCATAACCGAGCAGAATCTTCTTAAAGTTTGTTTCATACAAATCCTCCTAAATATAATTTTTTATTCGGAACAAAATAAAATGCATTAATTATTTAATTTAAAATTAAGTAGATTTAATGCATGATTTAATTATTCCGTTAAATTAAGAATATCATTCTTTTTTTCTTTTGTCAATAGCATAAAAAATAATCAGCAGTTTGTATGAAACAAACTGCTGATATTATGTGTTTTGTAGTTTTTGAGTTAAATCATTTTATAAGATTTAAGATGTATTTAAATATTAACTGCTGATATTTATTTTTTGAGTTGTATATGTTTTCTGCGATACTTGATGAAGTTTTTATTGCATCATTCAACTCATCCTGTGTAATTGCTTCAGCACTGAAACTAGATTTAAGTACTAATTTAATTAAATCAGTTATTTCTCCGGAATTGCAAAGGTCTTGTGCGTTTTCTTCAGCATATTCTGCAAATTCAAGCGGCATCATATTTGTATTTGATATTCCGTAATGAATAAGTAAAGCTTCAGTATATCTGTAAACATTTGATACACTCTTATTTATTGATTTATTTTTGAATCCAAGCATTCTCTTTCGTATACATATCGCATGACGGGCAAGTATAAAGATAAGTACCAATATGATAAAGAAGCTGAGTCCGAGAATGATTTTTACATAAATCGGGAGTGATGGCTTGTTTTTATCAGGGCTGTCAGAAGGATCACTTACAGTAGTTACATAGGAAGTTACAACAGATGTTGATACAGATTCAGATTCAGGTGTTGTTGTGACAGGAGCTTCTGTTACAGTAGTGGTTGTATCTGTATCTGACACCGGAGGTGTTGTGGTAATTTCTGTTGCAGTAACCGTCAGTTGTTCTGAAGTATCCGGATTGTTATTATTGAGTTCAGCAGAAATAACGCCTTCATTATATCCCGGTGTAAACTCAAAAGGTATCCAGCCATAGCCGTCTATATAAAATTCTGTCCAGGCATGAGATCTTGAATCCTTGATATTTATTCTGTAGCCGTTAGGTTGTTTAGTGTCTAAGAAATCTTCGGGAACTATGACATATCCTTCTACATATCTTGAAGGAACTCCTGCAAGTCTTGCAAGCATTGAGGCTGCAGTTGCAAAGTGTGAACAGTAACCTTTATGATTCTCAACAAGAAGGTAATATGTAAGATCTGTCTGACTTGGTGTTTTTCCGGGTGAAAGTGAATATACAGCTGATTCATTAAGTATATTTTTTATTCCATCTGCAATATCTGTTATATTTGTACCATCATATCGAGGGAGTCTTGAAGCAAAAGTATTTTTTATATATTCAATATCACTGTTATCCGGAACGGCAAGATAGTTTTCGTATACAAAATCTCTGTATCGTGATTCTGTCTGGGCAAATAATTCGTTGTTTCCGATATTTGAGATAGCCTCATCAACTATATACATATTTTTGTATAATAAAGGAGTGTTTATAAAAGTACAGTTATACTCTGACATGTTTTCAGCCAAAAGATATGAGTCGTCAACAGGTGTCATAGTTTCATCTACTTTTACGCCGTACGGAGTAAAGAGATATTTGTTTTCGGTAAACAGTGAACGCACGTTTATTGTATTTGGAGGATACAATGTTTCACTGTTATAAAGCATGGTATTATGCAGATAATTGAAGTTCTGAGGAAAACAGTTATTGTTTTTGAACATATCAAATATTTTTTTGTTTTCATTTTTAACTTCATCAGGTAATGAGTACCAGTAATTGTTTTTATATTTTGAACCTGTAAATCCTTTGATATACAGATTTGAATCAACAGGTGTACGTATGGTTACAATAAGTTCGGTACGATTTTTAAATGAAATTTCTGAAAGATTTCCAAGACGTGAACGTGAAGAAACAGGCGCTTTGAAATTATTTTCAGAAAATGAGTTAATAAGTTTTTCAAATGACATTTCTGAAATAGCAGTTTTCATGTTGTATCGCATATATTTGACTTTATCAGAGCGTTCATATGAAAAGAGTTTCAGCATTGCTGAAGAAATCAGGAATATCGCACATACTGAGACAAGTGTTATGACTCCTATGGATTCTATAACATTGTTTTTTAAGTTTCCCGAAGAAACGAAAATATTTCTTTTTCGTACAAATACAGGTTGTCCCGATGTGGAATGAAACTGATTTCCTGCAATTCGCATTGAAAACAGTGCGACCCAGTAAGCTATGAGTATAAAAAACGGAGTATGATCAGGAGCATATCCAAAATAAAGACCTGTCTCGATAAATGGGAACGTTACCGAAAAAACAAATATAAATCTGGGTTTTACGATAGTGTTGTAACAGATAATAGTTGTTATTATAATAAGCAGTATTATCAGAAAATAAGTAACTGCTTCTGTAGGGTTGACGTTTTCATCTAAAGGGTAGTATTCCTGTCCTTCGCCTATAAATTTGAGTTTGAGAGCTATAGTATTTATAAATTCTTTATATCCTATGTAAAGTAACGTTCGCATTTTGTAAGACCGATAAGCAAGAAAAATATACATAGGAATAAGCAGTAATTTTACTTTTGGTGGCAGAACGAATAATACGGAACATAGCAGAAAAACGGTTGCAAGCACACCATAAATAAGTTGTCTGTCGCAATCAAATTCAAAAAGGGATAAAAACGAAAATGTAAATCCTATTGTTCCAGCGAGAGCGGTAATTATAAGAAGTAACTTGGCATTTATCCAGTATTTGCTGTTTATTGTGAGTGATATCGAGTCAGTTATCGTTATTCCGTTGTTTATATCATATACATTTGCGGTTTCTTTTTTATTTTTTTTCCTTGACATAATTTAATTGTATCCTTTTTTGTATCCGAAATCAGATTGAAAAATGTTTTAATCCTTCGGAAATTTGTTTGTAATTTATAGAAATAGCATTTGTATTATCTGTATTTTTAAAATAATCAGGCGTATTTTCTTCATCATTTATATATAGATATGATGATTGTTTTGTGTTTGAAAGTACAGATAAATTATGAAATATCTCATCAGAGATAACAGACGATATGTATATTGTATGAGAAAAAGTCATATCATTATTTTCGATTCTGCTGTACATAAAAGCATTGTAGTTATCGGTGTACATACCTGAAGAAAATACTGAGCCCAAAAACGATGAAAAGTCATCGGTAGATGTGATCTTCATATCACGCAGGACGTTATATTTCTTGTCATACCATCTGATAGTATGAGAAATATTGTTGTTTATCATAAAGTAGGAAAGCGACATGGCAGTTTCGATAACGGAATCCATTTTATAAAAAGCAGATTCATCAGACGGATCAATACAAAATTCAAAAAGAATCATTATCTTGCTGCTGATAGGTAAACTGTATTCTTTTACCATCAGTTCATCAAGTTTAGTAGTAAGATTCCAGTGAATACGGTTGATCTTGTCACCATAGTGATACTCTCTTATATTGAATACTTCAGAGCAGTCATCGCCGGGTTTGGATTTTGAAAATTCATCATTGTCAGCCGAACCTGTAAGATGTGTTTCAATATCAGGTGAAATATGTGCCAGAGACGGAAGAACAATTACTTCCTGCGAAATGTCCAGATAAATATTTTTTGAGAAAAGTTTTACATAGTCATATATTTTGATTTTTCTGAGAGTAACTATTACTTTTCCGCAGTGAGCATATGATACACTGAATTTTATACTTTGATTGTTATCTGCTGAAACAGGCATCATAGTTGTAAGCATCTGATACTCGCCTGTAAGAGTGTTTGTTATTTTCAGAGTGGCAACAGCACATGAAACAGGGAGTATTGACCGGTTTGTTATATTTACAACTATTTTTGATTCTATATTTTTCTCTACAGCAGCATTTTCAGCGGTCAGTGTTGCGGTTATGTTTCTTGATATTTTAAAAAGAAAAAATATCTGCATGATCGGAAACACCGATGCCAGTATAAGTATTAGAAGCGATGCGTTATCTACGAACAGAATAAAGAATAAAATCAGTGCTATAAGTATCAGAATATATATTAGTTTACTTTTTATCATTAGTCTGAATTTACTCCTGTTTAATTTGCGATATCCGGCTGTTTTACATTTTTGAAAATATCGTCAAGTATCTGTTCCGGAGAGAGATTATTGATTTTTGCATTTGAATTTAATATAAGTCTGTGAGCAAATACATCTTTGTACATATAAGCTATATCGTCAGGAATTACATATGATCTTCCTTTTAAAAGTGCAGTTGCTTTTGAAACAGCCATAAGAGCGAGCGCACCTCGTGTACTTATACCCAGTTTTATCATAGGATTGTTTCGTGTAGCTTCTGCAAGACGTGCAACATACATATATATTTTATCATCTACATGTATATTTTCAACAACTTTCTGCATAGCAATGATATCTTCGCTGTCAGCGATTGAGTTTATGTATTCGAGTGGATTATAATTTGATTTTACCTTTAATATTTCAACTTCGCTTGAAATATCGGGATATCCCATGGAAAGCTTTAACATAAATCTGTCAAGCTGTGATTCGGGGAGAGCCTGTGTACCTACAGAGCCTATAGGATTCTGAGTAGCTATTACGATAAAAGGTCTTGGAAGCTTGTGTGTGGTACCGTCAACAGTGACCTTACCTTCTTCCATTATTTCAAGAAGTGCTGACTGTGTTTTGCTTGATGTACGGTTTATCTCATCGGCAAGCAGAAGATTGCACATAGAAGCACCCGGTTTAAAATCAAAAGCTCCGGTATTTTTGTTATATACTGTAAATCCGGTAACGTCAGTCGGGAGAACGTCAGGAGTAAACTGCACTCGGTTATAGTCAAGTGACAGTGATTTTGAGAAAGCCAGTGCCATTGTTGTTTTTCCGACTCCCGGTATATCTTCTATAAGAATATGTCCCTTAGCAAGAATAGCAAGAAGAATCTTGATGATCATTTTATCTTTTCCTATGACTGCTTTTTTTACTTCGTCGATTACTTCTCTTACAGTCTGAATAGAATTATTGTTAGTGTTGTTCAAAATATACACTCCTTAATTTGTTAAATCGGTATAAAAACATACCATATTCAATTATAACATTAAAAGAAATTTTTTTCAACCTATAATCTATGTCAAACAAAAATTAAAAAAAAAGAAGAAAAGTATTTACAGATTTATTTTTTTAGTGTAAAATATTAAGTGTATGAAAATTTATGAAAGGTCAATGTTTTATTATGAAAAGAAAATATAATCGTATACTTATAAAACTCAGCGGAGAAGCACTTGCCGGCGGAAAGAAAAGCGGGCTTGATTTTGATGTTATTACTGATATATGCAAAAGTATAAAAAAAGCAGCTGACACTGGAGTACAGATAGGCATAGTTGTTGGCGGAGGTAATTTCTGGAGAGGACGTTCCAGCGGAAACATGGACAGAACAACTGCTGACCATATCGGAATGCTTGCTACAACAATGAATGCTCTTGCAGTTTCTGATACATTAAAATCTCTCGGTGTAGATGTAAGGGTACAGACAGCTATCTCTATGGTGGAAGTGGCAGAACCTTTTATCAGAAACCGTGCAATCAGACACATGGAAAAAGGAAGAGTGGTTATATTTGGTTGCGGTACAGGAAGTCCGTTCTTCTCAACCGATACAGCAGCGGCACTCAGAGCAGCTGAGATCGATTCAGAAATACTTTTCAAAGCAACAATGGTAGACGGTGTATATGACAAGGATCCTCACAAGTATGACGATGCTGTCAAGTACGATACACTCACATTTGATGAAGTGCTTGCAAAACAGCTTGGAGTTATGGATGCATCAGCAGCGTCAATGTGCAGAGAAAACAATATACCTGTTCTTGTATTTGACCTGAGCAGACCTGACAATATAGTTGATGCGGTTCTCGGTCAGAAAATCGGAACAGTGGTTGAAGCGTAAACATAAACAAATATTGATTTTTAAGAAAAGAGGAATTGAACATGAAAGAACAGTTAAAAATAGCTAAGGATAAAATGCAGAAAACACTTGACAGCCTGTCAAGAGAATTTGCGGCAGTAAGAGCAGGAAGAGCTAATCCTGATGTTTTAAATAAGGTTCAGGCTGAATACTGGGGTGTTATGACACCTGTTACACAGATGGCATCTGTTTCAGTTACAGAAGCAAGAACACTTCTCATTCAGCCATATGATGCTTCAGCTCTCAAAGCTATCGAAAAAGCTATACTTACTTCTGATATCGGTATAAATCCTAACAATGACGGAAAGACTATCAGACTCGTATTTCCACAGCTCACAGAAGAAAGACGTAAGGAACTCTGCAAAACTATCAAGAAATACGGTGAAGAATCCAAAGTTTCTGTACGTTCGGTAAGACGTGACATTATGGATAAGTTCAAGACAATGAAGAAAAATTCAGAAATAACTGAAGATGATATGAAGCAGGGCGAAAAGGACCTTCAGAAGATCGTTGACAAGTTCTGTGATGAGATAGACAAGATGGTTGCCGAAAAGGAAAAAGAAGTTCTTTCAATATAATCAAGAAAATCAAATAATTTTAATAAGTCAAGCATTAGCTGTCATATAATATGACAGCTATATGCGTGAACAGGAGCGTTATGGCTAAAGATGTGAAAAAATTTGACCTTCCTGAAGTGCTCCCGGATCATATAGGGTTTATAATGGACGGAAATGGCAGATGGGCAAAGAAACGTTTTTTGCCTCGTAAGTTAGGACATGTGGAAGGTGCGAAAACTTTTAAAAAAATTGTTCGTTATTGCAGAGATATAGGCATAAAGTGTATATCGTTTTACGCCTTTTCTACGGAGAACTGGAAAAGACCAAATGATGAAGTAGACGCGATAATGAATTTGTTCAGACAGTATATTGATGAAGCAAGAGAGCATTTTCTTGAAGAAACACGAATAGTCTTTCTTGGAGACAAATCTGTTCTTGCAGATGATATACGTGAAAAAATGATCGCTATTGAAGAAGATACAAGACATTTTGATAAAATGACTTTGTTACTTGCTGTAAACTATGGCGGACGTGATGAAATAGTTCATGCGGCAAAGCTTGTTTCAGAGAAAGTAAGAAACGGTGAAATGAATATTGAAGACATAACAGAAGAAAAGTTTTCAAGTTATCTTTATGCCGGTGAGTTTCCTGATGTTGATTTGCTTATACGTCCGAGCGGAGAATTGCGTATTTCAAACTACATGATATGGCAGTGCGCCTATGCAGAATTTTATTTTTCTGATGTTTTGTGGCCTGACTTCCTTCCGGAAGAGCTTAACAAGGCATTGTTTGATTATGCAAAGCGTTCCAGAAGATTCGGGGGTGTATAGTTTTTGGCTACAAGAATCATATCATCTATTGTTGGTATTGCAATAGGTATAAGTATCCTTGTGTTTGCACACATTCCTTTTGTGTTGAATACTGCGATTGCTGTTTTTTCAGTTATGGGCATATATGAATTATACAAGGCTAACAAATGTCTTGAATATAAGATATTTTCAGCGGTTGCCTTTGCATATTGTGCAGTAACGCCATTTATTCATTATATGCAGTCAGAGGTATGGAACAGGGTAGTAGCTGTAGTAGCTGTAATGCTCATGTTTGCAGGATATTTCAGAACTTATAAGGAAATGGATACAGATAAGCTTTTTTATGCTGTCTGTGTACCCTTACTGATGAGTTTTTCTATGAATTCGTTATATGATATGTACAGAATGTCCGATGAACATGGTATAGTCTATATAGTTCTTGCTTTGTGTGGTGCATGGATCGCAGATTCGGCAGCGTATTTTGTAGGAACATTTATAGGAAAACATAAACTTTGTCCGGAGATAAGCCCTAAGAAAACGATAGAAGGTTTTGTTGGCGGACTTGTTTTTAATGGCTTGTTTTTTATAGTTTTTAATCTTGTGTATGTAAGTTTCTTTGCCAAAGGAAGCAGTGTAAACTATGTATCGTCATTTTTCCTTGGTCTGATATGCGCTCTTATAGGCACTGTCGGCGATCTTACTGCATCTCTGATAAAACGCAAATGCGGAATAAAGGACTATGGAAAGATAATGCCTGGACATGGCGGAGTTATGGATCGTTTTGATAGTGTATTGTTTGTAGCACCGTTTATGTACACATATCTGTCAATATTTAATATATATTCTTAAAAACAGAGGGCTAACGAATTAATATTTGTTAGCTCTTTGGGTTTTTTGAAAAGTTTTTAAAAAAGGAAGTAAAATTGTATGAAAAAAGTTTCAATACTGGGTTCAACAGGTTCTATCGGACTTCAGGCATTAGATGTTGCAAGAAAACATAAACTTAAAATACAGGCAATAGCTGCAAACAGCAGTTATAAAGTTCTTGAAGAACAGGCAAGAGAATTTTCTCCGAAATATGTTTGTATCTACAATGAAAAATATTATAATGATTTGAAAACTTCGCTTGCAGATACCGATATCACTGTACTTTCGGGTATGGACGGCCTTTGCCGTATAGCGTCAGATAAAGATTCTGACATAGTTCTTAATTCAGTGGTCGGAATGGTCGGATTGCTTCCGACTCTAACGGCGATAAGAAGCGGAATCGATGTTGCACTTGCAAATAAAGAAACACTTGTAGCAGGTGGAAATATCGTCATGAGTGAGGCAAAAAGAAATAATGTAAATATCTTTCCGGTAGACAGTGAACATTCAGCAATTTTTCAGTGTCTTCAGGGAAATGATATGAACAGGATAAATAAAATAATCCTTACAGCTTCAGGCGGACCTTTTTTCAATAAGAAAAAATCCGATCTTCAAAATGTAACTGTTGAGCAGGCTCTTAATCACCCTAACTGGAGTATGGGAAGCAAGATAACTATTGATTCATCTACACTTATGAATAAGGGACTTGAATTTATCGAAGCAAAATGGCTTTTTGACCTTGAACCTGATCAGATAGAAATAGTTGTTCATCGACAGAGCGTTCTCCATTCGGCAGTAGAGTTCAAAGATTTTTCAGTTATAGGTCAGATGGGCGTTCCTGATATGAGGATACCTATACAGTATGCACTGCTTTATCCGCATAGAACAGAATGTCCGACAAGACCGCTTTCTCTTACTGATTATGGTACACTTACATTTGAAAAACCTGATTACGAAACTTTTGATTGCCTTACTACCTGTATAGATGCGATTCGTAAGGGCGGAGCATATCCATGTATAGTAAATGCGGCAAATGAAGAAGCTGTCGGTATGTTTTTAAACAAAAAGATAAGCTTCCTGAAAATAGGTGAACTTGTAAAAGAATCGATGGAACATTTTGATCATACTGATATTTCTTCATATGAAGATGTTATTAGTATTGATAATGCTTCAAGAGAGTTTGTAAGATCAAAAATATAATGAAAAAGAGAGGTTGATAAATATATGAGTATTATCATAGCACTGGTAGTATTCGGGGTACTGGTGGCCGTTCATGAGTTCGGTCATTTTGCAGTAGCAAAATTAAGCGGGATAAAAGTTAATAAATTTGCAATAGGTATGGGACCGATACTTTTCAAACATACACGCGGAGAAACAGAATATTCTTTACGACTTCTTCCTATAGGCGGTTTCTGCGCTATGGAAGGCGAGGACGATGAAAGTAATGATGAAAGAGCTTTTCGTAACAAATCAGTCGGAAAGAGAATAGCTGTAGTAGTTGCCGGTGCAATAATGAATCTGATACTTGGATTTATTATTTCGGTGATCGTAACAACTATGATGGATAAAGTTCCTCAGAACAAAATCGGCATATTCAAGGAAAATTCGTCAAGTGAAGCTGCAGGTTTAAGACTTGGAGATGAACTTCTTGAAGTAAACGGACTCAGTATTTTTACTGATTATGACATAAGTTATCAGTTAAGCAATGACGAAGATGGTGTATGTGATCTTCTTGTGAAGAGAGACGGACAGGAAATAGAGCTTAATGATGTGCCTTTTTACGATAAAATATATTACTACGTAGATGACAGTGTTAAAGGCGACGAAAAATATGTTGAGTTTGATTCAAAAGAGGAGTATACAGGTACAAAAGAGCTCAAAGAAGCATATAAAATAAATCTTAAACTCAGTTACGAAGATCCTAAGACTGTTGGCAGTGTAATTAGTTATTCTTTCAGAAATACCATATCATATGCTCGTCTTATATGGATATCGCTTATAGATCTTGTAAGAGGAAAATATGGCATCAATGATCTGTCAGGCCCTGTAGGTATAGTAAGTGCTATAGATCAGGTAAAAGAATACGGTGCAGAAGAAGTACTTAAACTTGTTATGCTTATTACTCTCAATCTCGGAATATTCAATCTTCTTCCGCTTCCTGCACTTGATGGCGGAAGACTGGTCTTTCTTATCATAGAAGCGATACGCCGTAAACCGATACCGGCAGAAAAAGAGGGTATGGTTCACTTTATAGGTATGGCTCTTTTGATGGTACTTATGGTTATTGTTATGATAAGCGACGTAAAGAAACTTTTTAGCTGATATTATAAAAAACAGAAAGTGTGATATTATGAGAAATGTAAAACGTGTCAAGCTGAAAAACATTACATTTGGTGACGGTAATATTTATATTCAATCTATGCTCAATACTAATTCAAATGATATCGAAGGAAGTGTAAAACAGGCTGTAGAACTTGAAAAAGCAGGTTGTGAAATAATACGTGCTGCCATTCCTGATAAAGAAGCAATTGCTCTTATTCCGGCTATAAAATCAGCTGTAAATATTCCGCTCGTTGCAGATATTCACTTTGATTACAAGCTTGCTCTTATGGCAGTTGATGCCGGTATCGACAAGATACGTATAAATCCCGGAAATATAGGTGATATGGATAGGGTAAAGGCTGTTGCAGATGCCTGTGCAAATAAAAATATACCTATCCGAATAGGAGTAAACTCAGGCTCAGTAGAAAAGAAGCTTCTTGAAAAATACGGTGGCCCTACTCCTGAAGCAATGGTAGAGAGTGCTATGGAACATGTTAAAATGCTTAACAGATATGATTTTGATGATATAGTGATCTCTATCAAATCTTCAAACGTAAAAAATATGATAGAAGCATACAGAAAGATGGCGGAAACTGCCGATTATCCTCTTCATCTTGGTGTTACAGAAGCAGGAACGGAAAGAATGGGAATAATAAAATCTTCGATCGGTATAGGTTCGCTTCTTGCTGATGGTATAGGTGAAACTATACGTGTTTCACTTACTGGTGACCCTGTACGTGAAGTTTATGCGGCACGTGATATTCTCAAAAGTCTTGGGCTCAGAGATGGTGTGGAATTTGTTTCCTGTCCTACTTGCGGAAGAACAAGAATAGATCTCATTAAGCTTGCAAATGATGTTGAAAAGGCTCTTGAAGATGTTCATAAAAACATTAAAGTTGCTGTTATGGGCTGTGTCGTAAACGGACCCGGTGAGGCAAGAGAGGCTGATATAGGTGTAGCCGGAGGTGACGGCTGTGCCGTTATTTTCAAAAAGGGCGAAGTAGTAAGAAAAGTTTCCGAGGAAAATATACTATCAGAACTTTTGAAAGAGATAGATAATTTATGATTTGGAGAGTTTTAGATGAATGAAATAAATGTTCTGGAATTTTTAAAGGAATTTAATATAGATATCCCTGAAAATATTTCAAGGGGAAGTATTTTCAAGATAACATATACCGGTGATTTGCGTTCTGTTTCATTTCATCTGAAATTTTCAGAACTTATAGACTTTGAAAGCACATTAAATTTTGAAAATTCGCTCAGAGCGGGATTTGCAATTGAACGTGTAAATATCCTTTGCTATTATCCGTCAGAGTTGTTTTCGGTAGAATATTTTGATGTTCTGAAAAGTAAGCTGAAAAGAAAATTATCAACAGTAAACGGTTTTCTTGATGACTGTGCTGTTACGCTTGAAGGAAATGTTATAAATATTGAGTTAAAAAACGGCGGATATGAGTTGCTTGTAAAGTCAGATTTTTGCCGTGAACTTTCTTCGCTTGTGCGTCAGGAATTTTCAATTGACTGCAAAGTAAATCTTACAGGTGAGCTTACTGTTGATAATGAAAATCATGAGAAACTTATGGCAGAAACACTCGCTTCACTTCCTAAGCATACAGAACAGTTCAATGCTGCTCCGGGCGAGTCTAAGCCGGCGCCGAGTAAAACACCTGCCTTTCGTGAAGTTCCGTTGTCATCACTTGGATTATCTGTTCCGTTTGAAGATGATCTTGGTAAGCTCATACGAGGCAGAGAAATAAAGCAGGAAGCAGTACCGATATCTGAAGCTGTAAAATCACTTAACAACAAAGTAACTATATGGGGCGACGTTTTTGAGTGTGACCAGAAAGAGATAAAAGGTGACAGAACGGTATTTACATACACTATTACAGACTATACAGGCTCACTTCTTATTAAAATATTTGAAAAAAATGATAAGATAGAGGAATCGGGTCTTAACCTTATTAAAAAGGGAAGTTCAATAATAATAAACGGACGTATAGACTTTGATAACTTTGCAAAAGATATCTCTATAATGGCAGATTCCATAATTCTCGGAAAGAGAATTATGAAAAAGGATAATGCCCCTGTAAAACGTGTTGAACTTCATATGCATACATCAATGTCTTCTATGGACGCAGTAACTCCTGCATCAGAACTTATAAAGCGTGCTCACGACTGGGGACATCCTGCTGTTGCCATAACAGATCACGGAAATGTACAGGCATTTCCTGAAGCTATGAATACTGTTTCAGGATTTAAGGATGGTTTTAAAGTCCTTTACGGTTGTGAGGCATATATCGTAAATGATATAGATATTCAGAAAATTCTTAACAAAGATGATGAAAGAAGTCTGAATGATGAAATAATTATTTTTGATATTGAAACAACAGGACTTAACAGTGCAAATGACAGGATCATCGAAATAGGTGCAGTAAAAGTAAAAAATCTTCAGATAATAGATGAGTTCAGTACTTTTGTAAATCCTATGATACCGATTCCGCATAACATTTCTGAACTTACAGGAATAACAAATGCCATGGTAGAAGATGCACCTGATGAAGTGACTGCAGTAAGAAAATTTATTGAATACTGTGGTGAATCACCTGTGCTTGTAGCTCATAATGCAGAATTTGATACATCATTTATAAGTGCCTGCTGTAAACGACACAATATAGAGTTTGATTATAAATTTATAGATACTGTTGTACTTGCAAAGTCGGCTCTTCCGGGACTTAGCAAGTACAAGCTTGACAGTGTAGCAAAGCACTTAAAACTCGGCAAATTTGATCATCATCGTGCTACCGATGATGCAAGAATGCTTGCTAAAATATATATATCAATAACAAAACAGCTGATGCAGGACATGGAACTTAAAAAATTATCTGATTTTAATTCAAAAATGCCTACAGTTGATATCAAGAAACTTAACTCATACCATCAGATAATTATTGTTAAAAATCAGCTTGGACTGAAAAATCTTTATAAGATGATCTCATATTCGCATCTTGATTATTTTTATAAAAAACCGCTTATGCCAAAGTCACTTCTTGAAAAGCACCGGGAAGGTCTTATTTTTGGAAGTGCCTGTGAGGCAGGTGAATTGTTTACAGCAATAGTCAAGAACAAATCTCATGACGAGATAGTACATCTTGCGAAGTTTTATGACTATCTTGAGATACAGCCACATAAAAATAACGCCTTTATGCTCAGAAACGGTACTGCAGGAAGCGAAGAGGAACTGATAGATTATAACAAGAAAATAGTTGCACTCGGCGAAGAACTTGGAATACCGGTAGTTGCTACTTGTGACGTTCATTTTATGGACGAGAAGGATTCTGTATTCAGAAAAATACTTCAGACAGGAAACGGATTTAAAGATGCTGATATGCAACCACCGCTTTTCCTGAGAACCACTGATGAGATGCTCGGTGAATTTCAGTATCTCGGTGAACAGAAAGCTTATGAAGTTGTAGTTACAAATACCAATATGATCGCAGATATGGTTGAGGAAGTAAGACCGATACCTAAGGGAACGTATACTCCTACAATTGATGGAGCAGAAGAAGACCTTGTAAGAATAACACACGACAAAGCTTATGAAATATACGGCGATCCGTTGCCGGAAATAGTTGAAAAAAGACTTAACCGAGAACTTGATTCTATAATAAAACATGGATTTGCCGTTTTGTATATCATAGCACAGAAACTTGTATGGAACTCTGTAGACAACGGCTATCAGGTAGGGTCACGAGGTTCTGTAGGTTCTTCATTTGTAGCGTCAATGGCAGGTATATCGGAAGTTAATCCTTTGTGTCCGCATTATGTATGTCCAAAGTGTAAGCACAGTGAATTTATTACTACAGGTGAGTATGGTTCAGGTTTTGACCTTCCGCAGAAATATTGTCCTGAGTGTGGGGCGGATATGCTTCGTGAAGGACATGATATACCGTTTGAAACATTCCTGGGTTTTGACGGCGATAAGGCACCGGATATAGACCTTAATTTTTCAGGTGAATATCAGTCATCAGCTCATCGGTATACTGAACAGCTTTTCGGCCGTGATAATGTATTCAAAGCCGGAACTATCAGTACGGTTGCAGAAAAAACTGCATTTGGATATGCCAAAGGGTATTGCAGTGATAAAAATCTTGACACAAACAATGCTGAAATATTAAGACTTGCAAAAGGCTGTACAGGTGTAAAGAAAACAACAGGTCAGCATCCTGGAGGAATGGTTGTTGTGCCAAATGATTATGAAGTATATGATTTTACACCGGTCCAGCATCCTGCTGATTCAGTTGACTGCGATGTTATAACAACGCACTTTGATTTCCATTCACTTCATGATACCATATTGAAGCTTGATGAGCTCGGACACGTTGTACCGACGTTCTATAAGCATCTTGAAGATATGACAGGAATACTTATTAAAGATGTTCCTACATCTGACCCTGAAGTTATCAGAATGATAACAGATGCAGAAGTTCTCGGAGTAAAAGGTGAAGATATTTTCTGTCCTACAGGAAGCCTTGGAATACCTGAAATGGGAACAGGTTTTACCATACAAATGCTTATGGATTCAAAACCTACAAAATTCAGCGACTTTCTCCAGATTTCAGGATTGTCACACGGTACTGACGTTTGGCTCGGTAATGCCAAGGACCTCATAGAGCAGGGAACCTGTACGATTTCAGAAGTTATAGGTACTCGTGACAGTATCATGACTTATCTCCTTTATAAAGGGGTTGAACCGAAACAAGCGTTTCAGATAATGGAAAACACCAGAAAAGGTAAAGCACCGAAAACATTTACACCTGAACTTATTCAGATGTTACTTGACCACGATGTACCTCAGTGGTATATTGACAGTTGTCTGAAAATCAAATATATGTTCCCGAAAGCTCATGCCGCCGCATACGTAATAGCTGCGATAAAACTCGGTTGGTTCAAGCTTTACAAACCGCTTGAATTTTATGCTACATATTTTACTGTAAGAGGTGGTGACTTTGATGCCACAACAGCAGTAATGGGTAAGGAAGCAGTAAGAAGTAAATGTGAAATGCTAAGAGAAATGGGTAATGAGCGTACAGCCAAGGAAACAGCTACACTTGATACGTTGTATATTATCAATGAGATGTTAGAGCGAGGATTTTCATTTTTACCGCTTGATCTTTACAAATCTCATGCATACAAGTATCAGATAGAAGACGGAAAGATACGTATACCATTTAGTTCTATACCCGGTATAGGTGATGCCGCTGCCAATAATCTTTATGAAGCTGCTCAGGCAAGAAACTTTATCTCTGTTGAGGAGTTTCAGAATAACAGTGGTGCTACAAAATCGGTAATTGAACTCTTTGAGAAAATGGGTACATTCGGAAGTCTTCCAAAATCTAGTCAGATGACATTGTTCTAAAAATCGCCAAGACATCAAAAATATATTTAAAAAAGTTGAATTAATTTGTTAAATAAACACAATAAAAACTGATTGATGAAATTTGCTTGACTTTTTTATTAATTGTGTTTATAATTATAAAAGGGTTTATGCTTTACTGTTTTTTTACCGGAAACAGTTATTATTTTTGAGTATTTAATATTTATAAACTATCTGTTGGCGTAAATCGACAGGCAGAAATATGTCAGAATAAAGTTTTGGGGTGATGTCATTGTCCGCTAGAGGTAATGTTATTTATGACGAAGAGGAATTTAAATTGAACAGAAATAGTAATCATGTTGTTTATGCAGAAAAAGCTGTAACAAAAGATAAAAAAGACAAAGAAGAAAAATCTTATGAAATTCTGCACTTTAATAAAGCACAGCTTGACAAACTGGCAATGGGAATAGAGGAAACATTGAAGTGTTCGGATCAGACAGTTAAACCTAACGGAGGTTTTGTATACAGATTTGTAAAGCGTACAGCAGATATTGTTTTATCATCATTTGCTTTGATAGTATTGCTTCCTGTATTTTTAGCTGTTTCAGCTGCCATAGTTATTGATGATAAAGGCAGTCCTTTCTTCAAGCAGTACAGGCTTACAGAGAAGGGAAAACCGTTTTATATTCTTAAATTCCGCTCAATGTATACCGACGCTGAGGAAAGATTTAAAGAAGTTCAGAAACTTAATGAAACAGATGGTCTGGCATTTAAGATGGATAACGATCCGAGAGTAACAAAGGTAGGCCGTTTTATAAGAAAAACTTCTATAGATGAATTACCACAGCTTATTAATATAATTCTTGGTCATATGAGTATTATAGGTCCGAGACCTCCGCTGCCAAGAGAGGTAATAAATTATACTCCGTATCAGATGAATCGCTTGCTTGTTAAGGGCGGATTATCATGCTATTGTCAGTGTTCAGGAAGAAGTGATATGCCTTTTGATGAGTGGGTAGAGTCAGATATAAAGTACATAAAAGAACGTAGTCTTTGGGTAGATGCAAAAATTGTTTTAAAAACAATGGTAGCTGTACTTAAAAGAGACGGCGCGAAATAATAAAAAAAGAAGTCATTCGTTTAATTTTGGTTTTACGATGACTTCTTTTTTTATTAATTTTCTGACTTGATGATATTGTTTTTTAAACAAAACTCTATGTCTATGGAATGTTGTTCTCCGTTTTCAAGGCGTATCTTACATACTGGTGGTATGTATTCTTCTATAATGGCTTTTCCGTATGTTTTATGTATTATGGTGTCTCCTTTTTGATATTTTTTTATATTAATTGTTTTCGAGTCGGCGATTTGTTTTTTACGTGATATAAGCGCCTCTTTAAGTATATTTTTGGATTTTACAGTCGATAATGGTGTATTATCGGTTTTTTTATCGGTTTTCTCTTTTTTAGGTTTGTCAAGTTTCAGAAGTTGCCGTGTAAAAAGTGCTGTATCACAAGCCTTACCAAATTCAGATTCATAGCTGAATATTTCAAATTTTTCTTTTGCTCTTGTTACACCTACATAAAACAGTCTGCGTTCTTCCTCAAGAGTATCAAGAATATTCTGAGGCATATCCTTTTCATTTTCTTCATCTATCGGTACAGACGGAAATATACCGTCACGCACATCTATCATGATTACATTTTTATATTCAAGCCCTTTACTTGAATGAATAGTTGACAGTGTAATAAGGCTGTTTTCGTCAGATGAACCGTTATTTACGATGCTTTTAAGAGTGTTCATACGTTCAATAAATATCGGAAGCACTTCATTCTGAGAGGCGATAGAGAGAAGAGTATGTATCTTTGACTCGTCAAGGCCTCGTTCTTTCATAAAGTCGCCATATTCCATTTTATTGATTATATATAATATTGCCTGATAACTGTTCAGTTTTTTTAGATGTGAAAATTTTTTTCTTAATTCATTTATTTTTTTGGCCTGCCAGAGTTCTATATCAGGATATCTGATAAGCGTATCAAAAAATGAATTTTGAGAATTTCTATGAAACTGTACAGCGGCTGATACGGTATCTTTTTTTATACGTAATCCCAGTTTATAATAAAAATCAAAGAAACGAGTAGCCTCATATTCATAAAATGCAAACGATAGAATATTCATTATATCTGCAATTGTATTTATCGTAAAGAAAATGCCGTCATTTTCTTTTAGTCTGTATCCGATATTATTTTTATCAAGCAAATCTATTATGGGGATAGCAGAATCATTGTTACGGTAAAGTATTGCTGTTTCTTCTGTTGTATCTGTCAGCATTTTTATTATATAATTATACTGATATTTGTAATCTTTAATTATGATATTTTTTATCGGGATATTAAGCTGGTTATCAGTATGCATATTTTTATCATGTCTGCATTTGTTTAATTTTATAAAATCATTTGCTTTTGATACTATATCATATGTCGAGCGATAGTTTTTTTCCATAAGCAGTACAGATGCATCAGGATAAACAGTGTTAAATTCAAGCAGTGCTTTAGGGTATGCGGCACGAAATCCATAAATGCTCTGATCTTCATCGCCTACCATGAATATATTTTTGTACTTTCCTGCGAGAAGTCTTATTATCATATGCTGTATTTTTGAGGTATCCTGTGCTTCATCGATACTTATAAACTTGTATCTTTCCTGATAATATGAGAGTATGTCCGGATTTTTTATAAGGATTTTCAGTGCGTATTCAAGCTGATCATCATAATCCATTATTTTATTTTGTTGTTTATAATTTTTATATCTTGTAAAAAAATCATAAAAATCAACTTCGCCTATTTTCATCTTTTTGATCTCATCAGTTTTAAGCATCATATTTCTGCTGTATACCAGTTTGGTCTTTATGTCTTTTATAGTACTTTCTGAAGGAAATTCGTGAGTCATATCAAGGTAAATGGCACGTATTATTTTCGTTATCTGATTTTCTTCAACAAGAGAAAAAGCGTTAGTGTGTTTTACTCTTTCATAGTGCATTATAACAGTTGCGCAGAAACCATTTATAGTACGGAATTCGGGAAGTTTTACAGCATCTTCAAACTTGTCACAAAATCTTTTTTTCATATCTCTGGCTGCTGAGACGTTATATGTCATAGTGAGAATATTTTCAGGGCGTATATTGCAACACATAAGCATATATCCGAGTCTTGCAACTATGACGGTTGTCTTACCGCTTCCCGGTACGGCAAGTAAAAGGGTCTGACCGTTGACTCTTACAACAGCCGATTCCTGTTGCTGATTGAGTCTTATGTTGTACTTGGATTTAAAATCTTTGTAATTCATTTTTCACCTTAAAAATTTATTTTCTTAGAAAATTATATCATATAATGCAGTGGATATCAATAAAAAAATACCGTTTCAAAATTAAAAAAGTGAAACGGTATTTTCTTTGATCATATTCTGTTTTTCATAGATATCATATTGATATTTTCTATAGAAATTTCGCCGTTTGCGGCAAGATTTGATACCTGATTGTGATTGCTGAATATCAGGATCTGAGATTTTTTTGAATACTCGGTTAAAAACTTCAGTAACTGAGAAGCTTTTGTTTCGTTGTAGTTTAAGAAAATATCATCAAGAACAAGAGGTGTAGCTATTTTGTTTTCTGTTATTTCAGATATGGCAAGTCTTAAAGAGAAGAATATCTGATCACATGTTGCTTTGCTAATGGAAGCAAAGTTCATGATGTTTTTATCCTTGTCTTTTATAGCTATTTTTCCGCCCTTTATTGTTATGCCTGAATATTTTCCGTGAGTAAGTTCACTGAGAATTTCAGAAGCTCTTTTTGCAGTCTGTGGTATATATGTTTTCTGCATTTCGGAGAGAGCTTCATTATATGTCTCTATTGCAAATTTTGCAGAACGCATATTATCTTCAAGTTCGGATATCTCAGCTTCTATAACAGCAATTTCTTTTTCGATACAAGCAGTGTTATGGCTGTCGTTATACTGAACTTTCATATTTGTTATTGCATTCAGGTACTGATTTTTTATTTCAAGAGTCTGTTCACGCAGTGATGCGGAAGTTTCTTTGAGTTTAAGCAGTTCCTGTTCAGAAAGCTTTGGAATATCTTCTTTGTTTGAAATATTCAGACGAGATTCTATCTGTGCAATTTTTTGTTTTACTGCAACACCTGCCTGCTGGGTTTTTTCCTTGTCGCTAAACAGGATAAGTTTTCTGCTGAGTTCTTCGATTTCGGAAAGAAGGGCAGAAGAACTTGTTATAAACTCCATTGCTTCATCGCAGGTTTCAACATTTTTGATTACGGACAGATCTTTGATGAGTTTATCTGACAGCTCATTTATCTCTTCATCGCATTTTGCAATTTTTGTTTCGATAGATTTGATATCTGATTTCAAAGAGAAATATTTCGGATCAGGCTGATCTATTTTAGACTCGGCAATACTTTTTTGTTTTACGTAAAAATCAAGATTGTCTCTGCACTGAGAAATTTTTGAATTGAGATTTTTTATTTCTTCTGAAATTTTCAGATCCTGTTCTTTCAGGTCTGATATTTTCTTTTTGGCAAGAGAGATCTGTGATTTGTAACGGTCACAATCAGTGTTATACTTATTCTTTACGTTTCTCATCTCAATTTCTGCATATCTGAGTTGGTTTTCATCTACTCTTGAGATGTTTACCTTTTTCTCTTTACGTATTTTGACAGCTATTGCATATATGCAGGTAGCCATTCCTATAAGAAGAAATGTTACAGCAAGAATGTTGTTTAAGTAAACAATAAGCAGAAGCGAGAGAATGATGAGTATAAAAGATGCGTAGATAAGGTTTTTACTTTCTTTTATAGGTTCAACTGCAACTCTGTGACTTGAATTGTGAAGTTTTTCTTCTGCTAAAAGCAACTTATGCTTTGAAACTTCTTCAAAATGTGCAAAGTCAGTAGAGGCGTTCTGAAAGTCAAACTCTGCTCTCATTACCTGATTTTTAAGCTGGTCTTTTTTTGCATTCAGACCTTCCAGCTTTGTATTAAGCTGAGACAGTGAATACTGAGTATCTTCGATCATTTTGTTTGTATCGCAGATACTTTCAAGCTGGTCTGTATTATCTTTAGGTGTATATCTTCCGAGATCTACACCTATTTTCTTTTTTCTGAGTATATATTCTTCTTTTTTATCTTTAAGAGTTTTTATATCATCAGAAAGTTTACAGCATTCGGCAAATTCTTTTTTGTATTTTGTGATTCTGGTTTTACTGAGCTGTGCATTTTTTTCATCGTATCGTTTGGAAGTTTCAAGAAAGTTCTGATGTGAATTTTGAGAGTTTTTAAGTGAATCAAGTTCGAGCAGAAGTTCCTGATACTCGATAGTGTCCTTTGACTTTTCATATCGTGTATTATATTTTTCAAAGTCTTCCTGAAGCTTCATACACTCTTTTTGAAGAGCCATTTTATTTTTTTCACTTTCTGTTGCCTGTGAAAGTTGTTCTTTGAGGGCAGAAAGCTTTTCCTGTTTTTGTTCAAGGACGTTTGCTGTGGTATTTTCAGTTGATTTGTCAAGAGAAGTGTTTAAGGAATTTGCGATTTCTGAAATTGAT
The DNA here is from genome assembly GCA_015066745.1 of Ruminococcus sp. Taxonomy (GTDB): domain Bacteria; phylum Bacillota; class Clostridia; order Oscillospirales; family Ruminococcaceae; genus HUN007. The sequence continues at coordinate 22,431 of SVNW01000049.1, forward strand.
ATATTTTCAGAAGCGGTTGATATAAGATTTGAAAGCATCGATGACATTATATTTGTATGCGATGTTTTGAGCATAGAAACAGCTTCTGATTCATTTATATATGAATTTCTTCTGAAAGTTTCCTTGTTTATACCAAGAATATATTCGCCCGGAACAGCATCAAACGGCAGTTCCTCTGTTTTTTCCTGTGTGATATTTTTAAGAATAATTTTGTCTTTTTTTCTTTTTACCGGATTAAAGACACGTTTAAGTTCGTATGAAATATCGTTATGTTCAAAAAACAACGCTCCTGACATATCTGATTTTTCATCAGGTATATATTTACTGCGTAAATCATTGTTGTAAGTATCTATTGAGCCGTACAGCATCATGAATATAAAGTCGGTTATAGTTGTTTTTATTGATTCATTTATTCCATAAATAAAATTAAATCCGTTTTCAAATTCTATTTCGGTGTCGTCTATATTTCCGAATTTATAAATATGAACTTTATCAATCTTCATAGAAACTCACCTCGCCGTCAAATGCTTTAAGTCCGATATAGAGTGCGTTTTCATATATTTTTTTATCGGTCTGAGATTCGCACGATTTTATCTTTGCAAGCATCTTCTTGGCAAAAAGTCCCTTGAGTGAAAAATCGGAAGCGAGTATCTCGATATCTACATCAGGTACTGAAGAGTTTATTACAGAAGCATAATAAACATTTTCCATAAGTTCTAATGATATTGCTTTGGAATTTGGTGAAAATCCATCGGGAAATTTTCCTGTAAGAGTGATTTTATAAAGGTTATTCTGATAATTTTCACCGTAGTTGGTTTCCAGTTTTCTTAATATAGCCTTTGATATCTGTGAATTTGAAGTAAGTGATGAGATGTCAAAGTTTACATTTTCATAAATTCGGCTACTTGTTTCACAGAACACCAAATCAGTATGACCTTTATATACATATCCGATATAAACGCCTTTTTTTCCTGTTTCGTCAAATCCGTTTCCGTCGGGAGTTCCACAATAAGCGTATGAAGTTTTTCCTGCTTTCAGAACCTGTGACGCAGTGTGGATATGACCAAGAGCGATATAGTCAAATCCTGATTTTTCGATCTGTCTGACAGTCAGCGGATTATATCTGCTGAGTTGATTTTCAGTAACAACATCTCCGTGGTAAACCAGAATATTTATCATATCATCATCAGGAGCAGAAATATTTATATTGCTTTGTTCCTGATAACTGCATATAAACGAAGAACCGCAAAGTCGTAGTTTCTTTTCAGGAAATTCTTTTTTAGAAAAATTATTGTAGAATATCACCACGTTTGAAGGCCAGTCATCATCACTGTAAGGGGAGTCAACGGCATAATAGTCATGATTTCCTGCTACAATAGCAACTATTACATCAGGAATAGAAGCAAACATGCCTTTTACTGCTGAAAGTGTAGCAGAATCTATATGATTGCTGTCAAACATATCGCCTGCAATCAAAAGAAGTTCAATGTTCTGCATATGACAGGTGTTGACTATATTCTGAAGTGTATTAAGAACCTCCAGTCTTCTGGACTTTGCCTTGTTTTTCAGGAAAGAGAGTTCTGCACACAGATGAAGATCTGAGCAGTGCAGTATCTTAATTTTATCCATCATGGGAATCTTCCTTTTACTGTTATTATTTTTAGAAAATATTTTTTGGAATTAACCACTTTTATTATAACATATAACCGATATCAAGTAAAGTAATTTGCTGATTTTTAATTTTGAAATAAATTTGTATTAAAATTGGTTATTGTCACAAATATAATAAAAACATGTTTGAATGTTCAAAAAAATAGTGCAAAAGTTTCAATAAAAATGGTGTATATTGTGCTGAGAAAAATAAAATTATTTTGAAAGTGTATATAAATAGTAAAAAATACAGATTAAAGTTAAAATATTTTGGCGATATTAATCAAGAGAGTAAACAAAAGAGGTTTCAGCACTTGGAGATACAGTTACAGATTTATGACCATGTACGGAAAATTTAAAAGTTTTATCTGTTTTAGTAAAAGAAACAGTTACTTTATTTCCAGATTTTAATGCAGTCATATTAAATATTATATTACCTTCGGTATCGGAAACTGATACGTCAGCAGGTGTGTTTTCAAGCGGAGCATACAATACGATTTCAGAATTTTCAAGATAGTCATATTCAAAATCATTTTTAAAATCGCCATAGACTATTATGCTGTTTTCTTTTGCCATAAGAGGAATTTCTGTATAGGAACAGGTTGTCTTGTAGTATTTTCCGCCTTCATATGTTTTATCAGTTATGATATCCGTCCATTTTCCTTCGGGGAGATAGAATACAGCCTGTGAATTTTCGTTAAATATCGGAGCTGTAAGGAGTGAGTCGCCGAACATATATTGTTTGTCAAGGTTAAGGCAGACGAGATCTTCAGGAAAATCCATAAACATCGCTCTCATCATAGGTACGCCTGTCTGAGATGTTTTTACAGACTGAGTATAGATGTAAGGCATAAGTCTGCCTTTGAGTTCTGTAAAAAATCGCAGTACGTCAACGGATTCTTCGTCAAAGAGCCATGGTACACGATAAGTACAGTTTCCGTGCAGACGGCTGTGAGATGATAAAAGACCGAAAGCACACCATCTCTTATATATATCAGGAGATGCTGTTGCTTCAAATCCGCTTATATCATGACTGAAGTATCCAAATCCGCTACAGCAAAGAGATAATCCTCCACGCAATGTTTCAGCCATAGATACATAAGTTGCAGAGCAATCACCGCCCCAGTGTACAGGGAACTGCTGACAGCCTGCTGTTGCACTTCGTGCAAACAGACAAGCTTTATTTTCACCATAATATTCTTTAAGAGCATCAAAAACAGTTTTGTTGTACAGGTATGAATAGTAGTTGTGCATTTTAAACGGGTCAGCGTTATTGTGATATTTTACATCAGTCGGTATACGTTCCCCAAAATCAGTTTTTATTGCGGATATACCCATATCAAAAAGTTTTTTCAGTTTACCGGAAAACCATTTGCATGCGTCGGGGTTTGTAAAGTCAACTATGGCATTTCCGGGTTGCCACATATCTGACTGAAACACGCTTCCATCGGGATTTTTTATAAAGTAACCGTTTTCAAGACCTTCTTTAAAAAGACAGGACCTTTGTGCAATGTACGGATTTATCCATACGCATATTGATATATTGCGGTCCTTTATCTTATTGATAAGTCCCTGTGGGTCGGGGAAACAGTCTGTATTCCATTTCATATTTGTCCATTCAAATTCTTTCATCCAGAAACAATCAAAGTGGAAAACGCTGAGCGGAATATTTCTCTGAGCCATACCGTCGATAAATGACAATACTGTTTCTTCGTTATAATCTGTAGTAAATGAAGTTGAAAGCCAGAGACCAAATGTTTTAGCAGGAAGCAGGGCAGGTCTTCCGGTGAGGAATGTATAGTTTGACATGATTTCATGCGGATCTTCGCCTGATATTACAAAATATTCGAGTTTTTCATCGGCTACTGTAAATGAAACTTTTGAAACAGTGTCAGATGCTACTTCAAAAGAAACGTTATCTGATGTATTTACAAACAATCCGTATCCCTGAGATGAGATATAGAACGGAACAGATTTGTAACTTTGTTCAGAACAGGTTCCTCCGTCTGCATTCCAGACTTCAACTGTCTGTCCGTTTTTTACAAATGGTGTAAATTTTTCTCCGAAACCATAAATGTTTTCGTTTACATCAAGATCTAGCTGTTCACGAAGATATGAACTTTTGCTGTTTGCATTATCCCAGTAACGCAGATCATTAAAACCGTTTCTTCGGTTCTGATTGCTGTAACTGTTTTCAGTTATATATGATGTCGAACGCCAGCCACAACCTGTGAGTTTCTTGTCTTTGTAAAAATAATCTATTTCCCATGTCTGTCCTTTTTTTATGACAACTTTTGTATTTCCTGATATGAGCTCGGCGTAGTCATCGTTATCATTTATTACAGGGGTAAAATCCCTGTCCTCATTGAGTTCAAATTCGGGAGGACAGGAGAGTGTACCCTGAAAGTGTACTATACTGACTTTTATTATATCTTTGGCAGGGGAAGAAAATGTGATTTCAAGATTTGGTCCGCTGAGTGTCATTCCTCTGTTGTATACAATACAAGGCGTTGCAAGTACATTTAATGTTTTTTGAGATTTTGTTATCTCATATGTCTGTGATGCATAGTGTACATCATAACTTTTTTTATTAAGCCAGAATCCATCTGAAAATTTCATTTTTTTACCCCTCTTCCGATAAATAGATTTATTTTAATTTTTTAAGCTTTTCCGAATTCAGAAAGTACAAGACCTTCATTTCTTTCAAGTGCCCAGCGGATATTCCATTCGCTTGTAAACAAGAGCAGATAGTTATCATGGAAATCCTGAACGACTTTTGTATCACTTGTAAGAGTAAGTGCTTTAAGGTCAAAATCTTCAGGGTTATCTATCCATCTGATATGTTCGTATGAAAGATTTTCACGTCTGATATCTACATTGTATTCATTTTTCAGACGGTGTTCAAGAACTTCAAACTGAAGCATACCAACAACACCGACTATAACTTCTTCGTAACCTGTATATGGTTCAGTAAATATCTGTATAGCACCTTCCTGTACGATCTGATTTATACCCTTGAGAAACTGTTTTCTCTTGAAAGTATCAGTACATGAAACCTTGGCAAAGTGTTCAGGTGCAAAAGTAGGTATTCCGGAGTATTTGAATTTTTTGCCCGGCATGGTTATAGTATCACCTATAGAGAAGATACCCGGATCGAAAACGCCTATGATATCGCCTGCATATGCTTCTGATATTATTTCTCTTTCCTGAGCCATAAGTTGCTGTGGCTGTGAAAGTTTCATTTTTTTACTGCCCTGTACATGATACACATCAGTTTCACGTTCAAACTTTCCTGAGCAAATACGCATAAATGCAATTCTGTCTCTGTGCGCTTTGTTCATATTAGCCTGTATCTTGAAAACAAATGCTGAAAAATCGTCTTCAAAAGGACTTATTACGCCCTGGTCTGATTCTCTTGCGAGCGGTGGCGGTGTCATCTGAAGGAAGTTTTCAAGAAATGGTTCAACACCGAAGTTTGTAAGAGCAGAACCAAAAAATACAGGGGAGAGCTTTCCTGCCTGAACAGCATCAAGATCAAATTCTTCACTTGCTCCGTCAAGAAGTTCAACGTCATCAACGATAGTTCTGTAGTTTTCTTCACCAAGTATTGATATCAGACTTTCATCATTAAGGTCTGTTTCACGGGCTTCAACTTCTTTGTGTCCTCCGTTTGCCGTAAAAGAAATGATAGCTTTCTTGTCACGGTCATAAACACCTTTGAATTCTTTACCCGAACCGATAGGCCAGTTTACAGGGTAAGTTTTTATTCCGAGTTCCTGTTCTATCTGTTCAAGCAGATCAAAAGGATTTCTTGATTCACGGTCCATCTTGTTTATGAATGTAAATATCGGTATTCCTCGCATTACGCATACCTTGAAAAGCTTTCTTGTCTGATTTTCAACACCTTTTGAAGCGTCAATTACCATTACAGCAGAGTCAGCAGCCATGAGTGTTCTGTAGGTATCTTCCGAGAAGTCCTGATGTCCGGGTGTATCAAGTATGTTTATGCAGAACCCTTCATAATTGAACTGCATAACAGAAGATGTAACAGAAATACCTCTCTGTTTTTCAATTTCCATCCAGTCAGAAACTGCATGACGGTCAGATTTTTTGCCCTTTACCGAGCCTGCCTGATTTATTGCTCCGCCGTAAAGCAGAAATTTTTCCGTAAGTGTTGTTTTACCTGCGTCAGGGTGCGAAATAATAGCAAAAGTCCTTCTGCGTTCGATCTCTTTTTTTATGCTGGGATTCAAAGTAATTCCTCCGATTTCATAATTTAAAATGCGCTACCTTTTATTTTATCATAATATTCGTATTTATGCAATGGTTTGTAAATTGATTTTTGTATTATGAATTTTATTTGTTACTATTCAGCCCCACCTCTAATAAAAATCAAAAAGTTTTCAACAAGAAATAAAAGTTTTCAATAAAATAAGTTGAAAAATTTTTATGCTAAGATACAATAGAAAACTCTTATCAAAAATGG